>JAUIKB010000645.1 GCA_030430975.1 Polyangia bacterium | reverse complement strand
GAGGGTCGCCGTACGGTCTCAAGCGCGTTAAGAAGCGCCCGGCCATGGCGGAAACCCCCATCCCGAGAGCTCCCGAGGCTGAACACCCGCCCCCCGGCGCCTCGCTAGCCGCGCGCCGCATTCGCCTGGCGGTGATGGCGCCGATCGAACGGTTCCTCCACATCCAGGCGGCGAGCGGCATCATTCTGCTCGTCATGGCGCTGATCGCGCTGGGCTGGGCTAACTCGCCGTGGGCGGCCAGCTACGAGCACCTGTGGCACGCCAAGGTCGGTTTCGGGGTTGGCAGTTTTCGATTCGAGCGCTCGTTGCACTGGTGGATCAACGACGGGTTGATGACGATCTTCTTCTTCGTCGTCGGCCTCGAGATCAAGCGCGAGATGGTCGAAGGCGAGCTGAGCGAGCTGAAGCGCGCGAGCCTACCGATAGCCGCCGCAATAGGCGGCATGTTGGTGCCGGCGGGGATCTACCTGGCGCTGAACTCGAGCGGTCCGACCAAGGCCGGTTGGGGCGTGCCGATGGCCACGGACATCGCGTTTGCCGTGGGTATTCTCAGCCTGCTGGGTAGTCGAGTGCCGGCGGCGCTGCGCATCTTGCTGTTGGCGCTAGCGATCATCGACGACATCGGGGCGATCTTAGTGATCGCCATCTTTTACTCGTCGGATATCCATGTGGACGGAGGAATGATCGTGGCTGCGGGTCTGGCGCTGTGTTTTCTGCAGCAGCGGATGGGGCTGCGGCAGGCGACGCACTACCTGCCGGCCGGTGTTCTGGTTTGGGCTGGGATGTATCGGCTAGGTGTGCACCCGACGATTGCCGGCGTCATCCTCGGTCTGCTCACGCCGCACAAGATTTGGTACGGCGTGCGCGGTTTCGTCGCAGAGGCGCGACAGGCGATCGAGGAATTCGAGATCAGCGTCGCCGATCCCAAACAAGACGAAGAGGACCTGAAGTATCCACTCGATCGCATCGAGGTGGCGCGGCGCGAAGCGGTCAGTCCGGTCGTGCGCCTGCAGTCGAATCTACACACCTACGTCGCGTACGGCATCATGCCGCTGTTCGCACTCGCAAACGCCGGCGTGAATTTATCGGGCCTGTCGTTCTCGGACCCGTCATCCACCAAGGTGGCAATCGGGGTTGCGGTCGGGCTGCTGTTTGGCAAACCGCTAGGCATCTTGCTGGCGGCGTACATCGCGGTGAAGCTCGGCTTGTCGTCGCTGCCGCGCGGCGTGAGCTGGAGCGGCGTTGCGGTCGTCGGCTTCGTCGGCGGAATCGGCTTCACGATGGCGATCTTCATCGCCGAACTGGCGTTCCCGGGCAGCACGTTTCTCGGTGTCGCCAAGCTCGCGGTGCTCATCGGTTCCGCACTGGCGGCGGTGGCGGGGCTGATATTCGGCCGCGTCGTACTTAAGGAACTGCCCCCTGAGCTGGCCGCCGTTAGCGTGAAAAAGGCCGAGAGTTCTACCGAATTCTAATCGGTCGCGCGCTGCGCCAGGGTTGGTTAGAGTTCCAGGGTGCAGCAGCCATTTCAGCCACCGCCCGGCGGGGTCTACCGGGGCGCGCCCCAAATGCCCACGCCTTATCAGAGCAACGATGGCGTCATCGCATTAGTATGCGGCGCGGTCGCTATGACGACAGCGTGTTTTCCGTTCGGATTTGCGGGACTGTACTTCGGGCTGCGGGCGCGACGCCTGGCCCGCGAAGCCGGTGACCCGGGCGGCAGCGTGGCCACGATGGGCCTGATCGGTGCGCTGATGGGTGGCATCTTCGGGACGATCTGGCTCTTGTTCGTGCTGATGTACGTCGTGATGATCGTGTTCGGTGTCGGGCTCGCCATGTTTGGAGCGGCGGCTGGTCCGTGAAGCTCCGGCCGTTCCTGTGCGCGGCCATCGTTGGTCTAGCGACGCTCAGTGCCGGCTCGGCGATCGCGGAGCCGTCACCGTCTGAGATCGCCGTTGCCCGCAAGTTGTTCGGGGAGGCGACCGAACTGCGCACCCAGAAGCGCTGGGCGAAAGCTGCTGAGAAGCTGCAGAAGGTCGTGAAGATCAAGGAGACGCCGGGCGTGCTCTATCACCTGGCGTTCTGTGAGGAACAGCTCGGACAGTTTGTCGAGGCGCTCGTCAACTACGACCGCGCGGCAGAGCTGCTCAGCAAGGGCGCCGAAGCAGACGACGTGAAAGCGCTGCTGGGCCCGGCGCGTCAGCGGTTGATTCGGCGCACGCCTACGCTACGAATCCTGCTGCCGTCGGATGCGTCCGGACTCGAGGTGCGCCTGGATGGGCGAAGATTATCTAAGGCGGTGCTCAGCGAGCCTGTGCTCCTGAATCCGGGCTCTCACAAACTGTCGGTGACCTCGCCGCGTTACGAGGAACACGCGCAGAAGGTCGAGGTTGCCGAAGGCGAGCGTCGCAAACTCCGCGTCAAGATGCGGAGTCGCGGTGAAGCTCCTGTCGCCAAGAAGCCCCCGGAGTCACCGGCCGGTGGGAAACCAAATGACGATCCGACCGAAGACAAGGCACCGAACTCGGGCGTCACCAAGACGATCGTGCTGGCCACGGAGGGTGTGCTGGCGGTTCTGGGCATCGGCGCCGGGCTGTTCTTTACTATTCAAAGTAACGGCGCGACCGAAGACGCAGACAACACCGCCGTTGAGATCGACACGACGAGCGGTCGCGACAACGGTTGCACCAACCCAACTCCGGACGTCGCGAACCTGTGTGCGCGGTTGGTCGACGAGCGCGACTCGGCGGCGCAAGCCAGCGACTTTGCTGTGATTGGCTACGTTGCCGGTGGCGTGGCGGCGCTCGCGCTGATCGGTACTGTGGTGCTGTGGCCCAGCGATGCCGAGACGGCTAGCCGGTCTCGATTCCGCGTCGGTGCTGCCCCGATTCCGGGGGGCGGCGCGGTTTCGCTCGGAGGGTGGTTCTGATGAGCGATGAAGACGATGAGTTCGATCGCCGACAGACGATCAAGCTGGATAAGCCCCACGGAGAGGTTCCGCAGGAATTTCTTCCCAAGCGGCAACAAACCGCGAAACTGGGTACACCGGAGGCCGAACGGCCCAACATGTCGAAGACCGAGCGCGACACCATCCGCGAGATGAGCCCCCCGGTGCCGCCCGCCAAGGCGTTGCCGCCTCACGATCAAGTTTACGTCGCGCCGCGGGAAGCACCGGGCGTTTCCAAGCACAACACCATGGAGCTCGACAAGGTCAAGCTTCACCCTGATGTTGCCAATCCGCACCAGGCAGCCACGGTGGTGAACCTGAAGCAGAAGCTCAAGGCGGACGAGCTACGCGAGCATGCGCGTCTGGCCGAAGGGCTGAGCTCTCCCACGGTGGCGAGCACGTCGGGCAAAGAGCCAGCCGAGAATCGCGAGAGCGCTCGGTTTTGGATCCTGGCGGTGCTGGGTCTCGTTGCGTTAGCGGCCGTGACGATCGGGCTGGCGGTGCACAAGCGCAACAAGGCCGCCCGCGAAGCCGCTGCGGTCCAAGCCGCTACCACGCGCGTCGTCATCCCGCCGCCGCCACAGGTCGCGGACGTGACCGATCCGGCGGCGGCCGTCGAAGCGATCGAGGTGGCGGAGCCCGACCCCGTGCCGAGCGCGAGCGCGGCGCCAGGCACCGCCGCGCCGGTTGCGGTTCCCGCGCGACGACCGGCGAAGCCGGCTGTGTCGATCGCGAGCCCGCCGGAGCCGGAAGAGAAGCCGCACTTTTAGGATCGGGTTCGGGTTCGGGTTCGGGTTCCGGTTCCGGTTCGGGTTCGGGTTCCGAATCGGGCTCGGAGTCACGTGGCAGGTACAGGTAGCTAAGTTGGACACACGGCGAAGCCGTAGCGAGGCGGCGCGGAGCCCGCGACGCTAAGAGCCGAGCAAACAGCAAAACTGACGCGAGCGCATACGCTTGCGTCCCCGCGTAGCCTTGATGCCCCACTCACCAGGAACTGGTGGGCGGCGAGGCGAAGCGGGGGAGCAGCGTGGCGCTCGGTACGTCAGTTCGGGGCGTGCACGCCGTTGCCGTCGAAGAACCGCACCCACTCGTGTCCGTAGCCGGAGCCGATCGTTTTGTTGTTCTTGGAATTGACATCGGATCCGCTGATGCCGCCGCGGTGCATCGCCGTGCCCCAGCTTGCGCGGCCCCACCACATGTTCTGCGTATTGGCGATGTACTGGTAGATCTGGCCGTCGGGGCAGCGCGGCACGCCGTCCCCGTCGATCGTGGGGTCGTCTTGGGTTTCGTTGCCGATGTAGTCGGTACAGAAGTGAACGCGGTCCGACGTGTTGTACAGACCGATCCGCTTCGGGTGAATCACTCGGATGGTTCCGTTGAACGGGCTCTCGGGGAGTTTCCACCAATCACTTTGAGGAACGTTGGCCGGG
>JAUIKB010000644.1 GCA_030430975.1 Polyangia bacterium | reverse complement strand
CTGTGCGAAATCTTGACGAACGGACAGCCCGGGTTCATCCACTCCAACACGACGACCTTTCCGCGGTAGCTCGATAGCTTGACGGGCTTGCCGTCGAGTCCGGGAAGTTCGAAGTCCGGCGCAGCCGCACCGATCGTGAGTGCCGCCGTAGCGGCCTCTGCGGCCTCTGCGGCCTGTGCGGCCTTGGGCTTAGCGGTTTTGGGCGTGGCGGCCGGCGCGGTGGGCACCTCGGGCTTCGCTTCGGCGGCGTTCGTCGGTTGTGAAGCCTGATGCTCGTTCTTCGAACAACCACCGAACAGCGCCGCACCGAGCGCCAGACCGAATATCGCGTACTTCATCCCCGGTACGTTGCGCTAGATCGCGCGGCCGTCAAGCCAGTCGCCTTAGCCTAGCGATCACTGCCCACGAACAAGCGCCACCACCCGCTGGCGCGGTTCGATTCCGGTATCGCCACGCTGCAGCCGCCGTCGTCACCGCTGTTGGTCACCGTCGTCTGCTGCCCAGGACCGACGTTGTTCCCGCCGGCTCCAGGTCCGCCCGTTCCCGCTCCGCCGACACCCGCGCCGCCAACGCCAACACCACCGCCGTTGCCGCCGCCGGTCGTACCGGCGGTTCCGGTGCCACCCTGGCCTGTACCGCCGTTGCCACCGCTGCCGGGCGGCTTGCAGTCCGCGACGCGCACAGACAGGCTCATCTCCGGGCCGAACCACTCGCGCGTTTCGTCGACCATCTGCCAAGTCGACGTCACCGTCCCCGGCATCAGCGGCGCCATGCCCGAGCCAGTAAACGCCACGCGCTTGCACCCGGTCGCGTTGCTGCACTCGCCGCCGGACGGATCGACGCTCGCATTGGCGGTGGCGTTCACGGAGATCCGTGTCTCGCCGGTGAACGGGTCGGGTGTATCCGTAGGCACGCCGAGGCGGATCATCTCGCCTGGGTTCGATCCTGGCATCGTGTCGGTCCACGTCAGCTTACCCGCGTTCTCGACCTCATACGTCATCGTGAACGCCTGACCGGTGCATGCCTTGTAGTCGGCCTGGCCGGTCTCGTCGGCAACTAAGTCCGCTTCAGCGCGAATCACCTTCGCGTCCAAGTTCGGTCCGGCTTCGCCGATCAGCTCCTCGTACGCACGCACCAGCGTCATGTAAGGCGACACGTACACCTTGCCGTGACCGCTGACGTTTTGGTTGATGTCGAAGTGCAAATGCACCGTGGTCGGCGTACCACCGAATGCGTTCGACACCTTGCCGAGGCGCTGACCCTTGGTGATCGTCTGGCCGGTCGATACCTGCACGCTGCCCATGTGCAGGTAACGCAGCCGCGTGCCGTCCGACCGGGTCAGGTAGACGGAATAGCTGCCCACGTTCGTGATCTGGCCATCGAAACCCGCCACGACCCAGTGCACGTTCTTGTCGCACGTTGCCGCACGGATATCTTGACCCTGATGTCCGGTCCCGGACGGGCAAAGGGGCATCGTCCACGATCGCGACTCGCAGTAGTTGTCCTTCCACGGGAACGAAAAGTTGTTCTGATGGCACTGCCCGCCGCTCGGCCCCTGCGAACCGCCGTGGCCCCAAACCTGAGAATTTGCAAAAGCCGGCGCCGACTCCATCGGGAAGCGCATGTTGGGCACATACACCGTCGCGTCTGCTGCGCCTGAACCCGATCCGGGATGCAGCTGCCCTACCGGATCGTAGCTGAACTGGGCGGCCGCGCTGCTCGACCAGAGCAGCGCCCAGGCCGCGGCCAAGCAACCGGAAACGACGCGCTTCATTTCGCGCCTCCCTTCAGGCCCTTGCCGCCCACGAACGCCAGGTCTCGCGCCAGGTGGAGCGTGAACGACTCGTCAGCGCAGCGCGTATCAACCGAGGTCCCGCATTCGACTTCGAGTTCGTAGGCTACGCCACCCTCGACCCACGCCACAGACCAGATGCCTTCGTTCCTACCGACGCGCCCAATCACGCCGCGCAGCGAGCGGTCGGCCTGTGACGGCACCGCCTTCGGAAGGCCTGCATACTCATACGCGACGCGACTCGCGTGCACGCTCACGGTGATGCCGTCGCCGGGTATCGACGCCGCATAGAAATGCTCACCGGTCGTCACGATGGCCGACTCGGTACGAAAGCGTGGCATCAGCGCAGGCACCGGACTCGTTGCGACCTTCGCCTGCGCCGCTGTCGTCATGCGCGCCTGAGCTTTCGTGTCGAGACTCGTCGCCGCCGGCCACTGGGGTGTGGCGACCTTGACCTGTACGCCAGGTACCTTGGGAACGTCGACGACCGCACGTTTCGGCTCGGGCTCGCTTTGGCAACCCAGTGTCGCCGCTGCCAGAATACCGCATAGCAATATCTTAGAATGTCGCATCACACACCTTCGACCTCGTCACACCTGCCCGATGCGACGCGCCGGCCTCACGCGCGAAGTGTAGCCGGACCACCCTGAAGCCGCCGTCCGACGCCCACGGACGGTCGCGCGTTTCCGTCGTCACCACACAATTCCACCCGGTCAGCTACGGATCGGTATCCGAGATGCGACGCAACGCGTTACTTCGCCGCCGCTTTTAGCAGCGCCCGCGCGACCTTCATGCGCTGGATCTCGCTGGTACCCTCAACGATCCGGAACATCCTGAGGTAACGATAGATGCGCTCGATGCCGCCCTCCAGCGTGTAGCCGTAGCCACCGTGGATCTGGATCGCTCGGTCGGCGATCTCGCAGGCTTTTTCCGAAGCGAATAACTTCAACATGCTCGCCTCGGTCGACACGCGCTCGCCCGCCTCGTAGCGTCGACACGTCTCCAGCAGCATCGTGCTGGCCGCGAATAGCTCCGTCGCCGAATCCGCGATCATCCACTGGATGCCCTGATTGTCACCGATCGGTTTGCCGAACGCGCGCCGCGTGGTGGCGTACTCGCACGCCTTCTCCAGCGCGAGCTCTGCGTACGCAATCGCCGAAGCGGCGAGCGAGATCCGGCCCTCGTCGAGCGTCTTCATGCCCACTTTGAAACCTTCGCCGATCGCACCGAGCACCGCGTCGTCGGGTACTTCGCAGCCATCGAAAACGACCTCGCACTGGTGTTGAGCGGAGCCGCCCATCGTTTCCTGGACCGGTCCGACGCTGAGCCCCTTCGTTCCCTTTTCCACGATGAACGCCGTGATGCCGCCGCGCGCGCCTTTGTCCGGGTCGGTCACGGCGATCACCGTGAACACGTCGGCGAACGGCGCGTTGGTGATGTAGTGCTTGGTTCCGTCGATCCGCCAGCCGCTGTCCGTCTTGGTCGCGCGAGTCTGGATCGCTGCAGCGTCGGAGCCAGCGCCCGGTTCGGTTAGGCAAAACGCCGCGATGTATTCCCCGCTGGCAATGCGACTGAGGTACTTTTCTTTTTGGGGGGCCGAGCCGCTTTGCACCAGCCCTCGGCTCCCGATCCCATTGTTGATATTCATGTACGTCCGCACGGCGGGAGCCGTCCGCGCAATTTCGCGCAAGACGAGACAGAACATCGTCAGATCCAAGCCGAGCCCGCCATCGGCCTCCGGAATTGTGAGCCCAAACAGCCCCAACTCGCGCATCTTGGCGAGGAGCGCTTCAGGCGGATGCCCGTCCTCGAACATGGCCGCGTCGTGCGGCGCGCACTCAGTCCGCACGAAGCGTCGGATCTGCATCAGGTATTCGCGGTGTTCTTCGGACAGAGCGTCGATGGCGCGGTCGAGCGGAGACTGCATCGTGTCAGTATACCGCCCGTGAACTGGGGGGACGCGTAAACCAGTTCACCGAGCATCGCGGCACCGCTCGCGTCGCCACGGCCAGAACCGGTGATTGGGGTTACGCGCGCCAGAGGCGCTCGCCGAGAGGCTAAGTCCCAACGTTGCGACGTTCGACCGTTACGAGTGCCAAGTCCCGTGAACCGGTTTACGCGTCCCCCCAGTTCAGGGCGGGGTCGCCCCCCCCGTCGGCGTGATAGCCTCTCGTTGATGAGGGACATTTACCGCGACTTCCCGGAAGCCGTGACGGCTGGGCTCAAGCGTTTGACCAAAGACCTGGAGCCGCTAGCTCCGGAGCCAAACGCCCTGCTCGTCTACGGAAGCCTGGCTCGCGGCGGCTACCAGCAAGGCCGCAGCGACGCGAACCTGATGGTCGTTCTCGGCCAATCCAAAGCGAAGACGCTGGAAGCGATGCGTGACCCGCTGCGCAGGGCGTTCCGGTCGGTCGGCGTGGCGCCATTCATCGTGACCGCGTCTGAGCTCCCGCGCCTGGCGGATGTGTTCCCGATCAAGATCGCCGACATCAAGCGACACCATCGACTGCTGACGGGTGACGATCCGTTGAGCGATGTCGTGATCAAGCCAGCTGACATGCGGCTGCGCGCCGAACAAGAACTGCG
>JAUIKB010000643.1 GCA_030430975.1 Polyangia bacterium | reverse complement strand
GAAGATCCTCAAGGAGCAGCTCACCATCTGGATCAACTTCGAGGAGACCGAAGAGACCGCGTACCAGGCGCCCGCTCCGCAGGACGAGCCGCTGAACGAGAACCTGTTCCGGTCCGTCGACGAGCTCGAGCTGTCGGTGCGCTCGGCGAACTGTCTGCAGAACGCAAACATCACTCTGATCGGCGAGCTGGTTCAGCGCACCGAGCAGGACATGCTCAAGACCAAGAACTTTGGTCGCAAGTCGCTCAAGGAGATCAAAGAGATCCTCGGGACGATGGGATTGTCCCTCGGCATGAAGTTCGATAACTGGCCGCAGATGGTTGAGCGCTGGAAGCACCAGCAAGCTCAAGCCTAGGCTGACCAAAGCAGCTGGAGTCCACCATGCGACACGGAAAAACAGGCCGTCAATTTAGCCGCAACAGTTCCCATCGACGCGCGATGTTTCGCGCGTTGGCGGCGAACCTGATCGCTCACGAGCGCATCGAGACCACGGATGCGAAGGCAAAAGAGCTGCGTCGCGTGGCCGACCGAGTCATCACGAGCGCTAAGCGCATCGGTCCGCTCGCGTACACCCCTCACGGAGAACTGAGCGCTGCCGATCGCGCTAAGCGCCAGGCAGCGCAGGCTCGCGTCGGTCAGTTTCTTCAGCGCTTCGCTGTGGTGGAGGACGCGGAAGGCGAGAGCAAGAAGGTCGATCTGCTAGAGAAGGTGTTCGTTGATCTGGCCAAGCGGTTCAAGGATCGGCCGGGCGGATACACGCGGATCATGAAGGTTGGCAATCGGCGCGGTGACAATGCGCCGATGTCCATCATCGAGTTCGTTGAGGGACCAGCGGCCGACGCGGCACCGAAGGCCGACGCCAAAGCCGAGTAGTCGATTCTCGACACGGAAAAAGAAGGCCCGCCATCTTGGCGGGCTTTTCTTTTTGCAGGGCTGGGTTGCGCGCCCAGGCGCGCGGTCTGCCTACTTGATGATCGGGTCCGAGGTTAGGCCGGGTATCCCGGCGATACCGGCGGACAGCATTTCCGAGCGTGTTACCTTGCCTTTGAGGGTGAACGGTAGCTCAACGTTCAGTTTGGCAGAGCCGATCTTCACCTTGCCAGCGACACTATAGGGCACTGTCGGCGATGCCAGCGCCAGGCCAGCTACCTTGCTGACGTCGTCCCATGTCGCAGCGATGCTTACCTTGATCGGTGTCGACTTGCCCGCCGGCAGCGACACACCGCTTGTCACCGTGATCGGTTTGAGCGTGACGTTCTTGCCGAACGTTACCGTCGCTTCGACGCTTTGCGCGCTGAGTTCAAATCCGTTGGGATTGTGCGCCTGAAGAACGACGTCGAGGGTTGGTCCCGTAGGGGTCAGCTTGGAGATCTTGGCCGATACCGGGGTCAGCGTCGGTGGTTTGGGCTTTGAGCAGGCAGGCGTAGCCAAGGCGATGCAGAGTCCGACCAAGAGTGCGCGTCGTTGCATAACGACAGGCTACGAAGGTTGAGGTCGGTTGGCTAGTGGTCGGCGGTCGGGCGCAAGTGGTCGGGTGTCCCGAGTCTGTGGTTCGAGCTCTTTTGCGCTCGCCACCGTTCGATGAGCACCGGGGGGCGCACGGAGCGCTGGAACAACCCGAAGCTTGGAAAGTCAGACACGCTGCGCAGCGGCAGCGAGCCGACGCCGCGCTTGCGCTGCTAAGAGGCGAGCAAAGAGCCTCCACACATAGAATGGAACAGCCCTGAAGCCTGGAAAGCTAGACGCGCCGCGAAGCGGCAGCGAGCCGGCGCCGCGCAGCGGCTAAGAGGCGAGCAAACAGCACCAGGCGCTCGCCGCCTGTAGCTAGCTCAGTGCCAGCAGAGGTCGTCGGCAACCGTGGGGTAGCTGCCGTCACTTTGGAACAGCCAGTCCTCGTCGGTCGACCCAGCGCCGTTTTGCGGATCCGTATCGATGCAGACGGCGGTCGAGCCGTCCTTGTCGGGTTTTGGTGTCGTTGAACTGACCGGCGTGATGGTGCAGTCGGTGTTGCCGGCGCCGTCGTCGCTCCACTCGACGATCGCTGCCTCCCACATGTCGCCGCCGTCGGCCGTGCCGCCGACCTTCATGACTGGGAAGTTCTGCCCCGAAGTCGGGTCGTATCCCAGCGCCAGGCGGCGCTCGCCGTTGCAGTAGATATTCACGTGCGGACGCACCTCGCTCGAATCGATAGTGAATCCGTGTACACCGATAGCGAACCGGTCGCCGTCGCCGGGCGCGTCGATGTTGATGTTCTCTGCCGCACAGAAGCTGGTGGTGTCAGCGGGGTCCGTTTCGGACGTGTCACACGTGATGTTGTCCGAATCGAGTCGAGGATTGTCGCAACCGTCCGACCCACCGCGCCGCGAGCCCCAACCGTGGCAGCTGGCGAATGGCGACCGCTCGTATCCCCAGGTCGACGGGCTGTTGTCGAAGCCGCGGCACCCTGACGAGCTCGAGAAGTAGCAGTCGTCACCCGTCTCGTCGTCGTTGCAGGTTTTGAACCAGCCGTGACCGGTGTTTGAGCAAGCAGTTGGATTCTGCAGCCGCGCTACGTGGAGGTCGAGGTCGTTGGGCATCGGGCTCCAGCAGGCTTCGGCGCGTAGCCCAGGAGCGCGCACCTGCACCTTGACGGTGCACTCGTAGTGTTGTGAACCGATATCGAATTCGCCCTTAACGAGGTAGTCGCCAGACAGCGAGAAGGCGGGGTAGATCTTAGAGCTTGCGTTGCCGCCGGGCCCGAAAACGTAGCCTGTCTGGTTCGAGTTCGGGCCCAACCCGGATTGCTGCGAGCCAGAAGGGGAGAGGTTTTCCGAGTTGCCCTGTGGGTAAATAGCGAACGTCGGGTGAGGAAGGATGTTGTCGCAGTCGCCGCCCGTCACGGTCCATTGCCAGTTGGTCGGGTTGGTCGAAGCGTTCTTGATCCAGCTAAGCCCGTCAACGAGTAGCTGATTTTTGGGATCGGGAAACGGAGCGGTGGTGATGGGTTCGGTCGGGCACTCGACCTCGGCGTTGCTGCAGCTGCAGTCTTTGGTTGAGCTGTTCGCCTCGGTGCCGTCGCAGTCGAAGTCGCCTGGCGCGCAGACGTCGTCGGGGAACGGCGGTTGGGCGCCGCGGCATTCGCCGTCCCAGAATAGTCGGGTCAGTTCATTTGAATCGAGCGCTACGCAGCTCGTCGTACCGCGCCCGTTCTCGGCGCACCAGCCGACGGCGTTGCCGTTAGAATCCGCCTGGCTCCCGGACACGAGCCAGCACTCCTTGGTCGCGCCGACGCTGGGACACGCGCAGCCTTCATCGACGAGACCGTCGCAATCGTCATCGAATCCGTTGCCGTTGGCACCGTTCGGAAAAGCGCTGTTGGTTTCGGCAGAGCCGTCGCACTCGTTGTCGGTGTTGGCCGCGCACACGCGCGCGTTCGGGCCAGGTGCGGCGCCGGCGTCGCTGCATGCGTCGCCCCTGGCGTCGAGCGCACCGTCATTGACGACCCCGGGCCCGTCGGTGAGCGAGGTCTCTTTCTTGCCGGCGTCCATGCTCGTGATCGCCCCGAAGCCTGCGGTACCGTCAACGCTGGCGTCGCCGGTGTCGCCGCCGGAGCCACCGATGGATCCCAGCTGAGACCCGCCGTCGCCGGACGCCGAGCAGCCGCCATATGCAGAGACCGTCGCGAGCAAGGCGGCAGCTACCCAACGCGAGCTGCGCAGAACATGAGAATTCGGCATACTAGGAGTGTAATGGAGGCGGCCTGACCACGCGGTTGGAATCGGAGCCGGTCGGTGCTGAATCCAGTCCAGCCGGGACGTTGCAGCGCGGCGGATTAAAGTATCGGGGTAAAGATCCGCTGAAGACTGCTCCCTAACCGTTGAGCTTCCAACGCTGGCTTCCGTCGCTGAGATCGGGAGTGGGCGACTCGGGTTCGGGTGCTGGTTGCTCCACACTTTGCGTCGCAGGCTGCGCGGCGGGGCTAACCGTGGCGTCTCGAGCGTCGCTCGGTGAGCCGGTCTCGGCTCCGGTCCCTGCCGCCGATCCGGATTCGGACTCCGACTCCGACTCTGACTCTGACCGCTCGACCTCTTGTGTCGCGGTCTCCGCGTCGTCTCGCTGCAGCCGCGCCGCGCCTCTAACTTCGCTGTCTTGCGACTCGGGCTCGAAAGCCGAGTCGGACTCGGCGCCGAACTCCGATCCGGTCCCGGTCTTGGCCTCGGACTCCGCCCCGGTCTCGGCTTCGGCCGCGGTCCCGCTCGCGGTCCCGGGCTCGGACTCGGTCTCGGCCTCGGCCTCGGTCCCGGTCTCGGTCTCGGCCTCGGCCTCGGTCTCGGTCCCGGTCTCGGTCTCGGTCTCGGTCTCGGTCCCGGCCGCGGGCTCGGTCTCGGTCTCGGCCTCGGCC
>JAUIKB010000642.1 GCA_030430975.1 Polyangia bacterium | reverse complement strand
CGTGAGCCTCGCCATAGCCGAGCACCGAGCCCGGACCCATCCGAAACGAGCGCCGCGGTGAGCTGCACGCGATCACACCGTGCGCTACGTGAAGACCGTAATCCGACCTGTCACCCTCCGACCACAGCTGCTCACCGGGTGAGAGCCGGCGCTCGGTCGCCGAGCGCGCAAACTGCATCAACGCCTCGAGATTCACGTCGGCGAGCGGTCCCATGCCGAGGAGTTCAAGCCGCTGAACGATATCCAAGGGGCGTTCCGGCAACTCCGTTGGAGTCGGGTCGCTACGCGGAATATGGCCGGACTCTTCGAGCTTGGCCTGCATCCCGACAAACTGCCGCGAGAGCTGCCGGATAGAGTTTTCTAGGAAGTTAAATTCGTCCTCGAGCACCTCGAACAAGTCGTCTCGTGAAACCGCCAACGTCACCGTCGGTTCGAGGGCGATCGCCGACTGGCCGACTGGCGACTCGGTGAGCAACGGCAAGAAACCGAACGCGAACGGCGGCACTACGTCGAGCAGGTGCAGCCCGTCTTGTTCCAGGCGCACCCGACCCTCCGCGACGAAGTGCAGCGACGCGACGGGTTCGTTGGGTTGGAAGATCGCATCGCCGGTTTCGAAATGGTGCTCGGTCGCGTTGGCCGCAATGAACGCCAGCCCCGGGCCGTCCATGGGGCCGAGCGACGGCAGCGTTCTCAAATGGATCAAGCGGTCGAGCTGCGTCGGGAAACGCTTCTGCCCCCCGCCTACGCCGATACCAAATGCTTGATCGAGGACGTCACTCACGCCGCAGACTCCTGAACACGCAATTCATCTAGTAGGTATTCGGCCAGACTCAACAACGAGTCGCTATCCGACCCGCGCATCGCCTCCAACACGGATTCGTAGTCAGCCCCGGCAGGCTGATAGAACTGGCCTGCCGATCGGAGGCGGGCCGCGTCGGGCACATCGTCCAGGAGCCCCATCACCGGATCGCGCCAGCGCGACGGAAGCAGGCTCTCGAGCAGCTCGCGACTGCTCGCGGCGACGTCCGCTCGATCGCTGGCGAGGCCGCGCGCCATCGCCCTCAGATCCTGGCGCGGGTTGAGCACGGAGAGAAGTCGGAACATGCGCTCATGCGTGTTCGCCTCCTTGTCGACGAGCATGCGGACGAGTAGCTGATGCGCTACGGTTCGACGCGACGGTTCGGCTTCCGCCTCGCTCTCGAGCGTAAGCCGCCAATCGAGCAACCGATACGCTTCCGCGACTGTATCCTCGACCGCAAAGGACAAGGCGTCGCGCGGAATCCCGAGGTCCGGGTTCTCGCGCGTGAGGCGATTCAGCGTGCGCAGGATCCGGTAACGCACGCTGCCGCTGTTCACCGTCTTGAGGCGAGCCGACAACAGTGCGGTCGCGCGGGACGGCTCGAACATGCCGATCGTGCGCGGGAGCTGACGCCGGATCTCGGACGCGAGACTATCGTCTCCAAGCGCCTCGTCCAAGGCGGTCAACGCGGGCTCGCCGACCGCCACCAGAGTTCGGCAAGCCTCGTCCCGAACGGCTCGGCGAGCGAGCATTTGGATCAGCGCGGGTACAAACAAGGGATTCGGTGCCTGACCCATCGACCGCGCTACCGAAAGCAGGATGGCGTCGTCATCGCTCGCGGCCAGTCGAACCAGGTACTCGTTGAACTCTGCGACCGGGCCGTAGCCGATCGCCCGCGCGAGCGCTTCTTTGGCAACGTCGCTGCCCTCTGTGAGCACCGAGTCCAAGAACGGTCGCGTCTCCTTCAGCGAGGCGTACCCCCCCGCCGTCAGCCCGACGAGGGCGGTCGCGCGCACGACTGGACACGTCACCTCGAGCTTGCGCCTGAGCAGCTCTTCGTCCGGAGATAGCTTCATCCGTGCGCGCAGCGCCGCCGCTCGAACATGTGCGTACTCGTGATCCAGCAGCCGATCGGCCAGCGGGAGGAAGTCGCGGCGGTTTGTCTCGGCTAGCAGCTCGAGCGCCTTGGCGAGTACATCCGGTGACGGATGATACAGAATCAGTCCCGGAATTAGATGGCTGCGCTCCTGCTCGGCGAACAGGTCGAGCGCAACCTCCACGCGACGATCGTCCGAGCTGTTGAGCGTGGCGATCAGCGACTCCAAGCTAGCCAGACTCAGTTCCGGAAACTCGGCGGGTCCGTGGCCGGCGACGCTGGCGAGCGTGCCGCGGAATACGTCGAGGTAGTGCTTTCGCAGCTCGACTGCGATAACGAACATAGCCACACTCAGGAGCAGGATGCCCACACCGAAGTAGCGAGCTTCAGCGCCCGCTGCCGCGAGGCCCAGGATAACGACGGAGGCCAGCGCCTGGCCGCCGCGATGGCCGATGATGTCGATGAACGTCTTCGACGCCGCGCGCTGCGCCTGGGTCATGGGCACGTAGAGCAATTCGCTGGCTGTACGGTGAAGCGAGTGCCGAAAGGCGCCATCGGCACCCTTCAGCGCTAGGCCGGCGATCAGGCCACCGCCCAGCACCACGCCGACGCCGCCGAGCGCCAACATCAACGGCAGCAGGGCCAACGACCGCGTCGGACCGCACACCTTTACCAGCCGCGGAACCACCAGCAGTTGCACACCCAGCGACGCTACGTTGAGAACGAAGTACACCCGCCCAAAGAAATAGCCGAGCTCCGCGGCCGGCACCGAATTCGCCACGTCGCTCTTGAACACGTAGTCGACGAGCGTGAACGTGATAGTCGACGCGATCATCAGCAGAGCGACGCGACGTGCGTACGGATCTGAGAACGTCGATCGCGCACTGCTGAACGCCGTCGGCTTGTCGTCGGTAAGTGCGATGGGCTCGGGCTCGCCGCCGGCACCTCCCGACAGCGCGAGCGGTCCAACGGCGGCCAACAACAAGGCACCGGCCCCCACGAGCAGCAGGGCGTGCGCGGAGATGTGCTTAGCCAAAACACCGGCCAGACCTGAGCCGGCGATCGCACCCAGCACGCTGCCCGCACCGATCAGCGAGTAGAGCCGCTTCGCCTGACTCACCGTGAATCGCTCGCCCAGCAGCATGAAGAAGCGGGTCAGCCCCACCGTCACCACCACGGCGGACCAGATGTACAGCGCATACAGCACCCATATTCCGCGCCCGACGAGTAGGCTGAAGCTGGCCGTAATGGCGGCGGACAGCACGAGCCAGCCGGTCAGCGCTGAACGTCCGCCGGGCCCGCGCCGCTGCAGCGTCGCCACACCTAGCGCGGCGATCGCCACCCCGATGTAGACAAAGGGCAGCCGGGACGCGGCGATGTGCGAGAGGAATAGCGCATCCCTCGCGGTCTCTAGCAGCGCATGGGCGCCCAGCAGAGTGAACAGGCTGACCGCGGCGACGAGAGTATCTCGCCCCTCACCCAGCCTGACCTGCTTCAGCCCTCCCCACATATCCCGAGACTACGCCATCGGGGATTGGGCGGTTTTCCGCACTTTGCAACCCCCTGTGGCTTTTTTCGGAACCCTGGTCACGAGTCGCTGTCTCAGTATGGGCGCGGGGAAAACCCGCCTAACCGAACCTCGCAGCGCTCGCCAGCCACCGGCGGCGGGCCGCGACCAGGAGTCCCTCATGTTCCGAAATCTCATCGGCGCGATCGCGCCCGCATTTGCCCTCAGCCTGCTCGCCGCCAGCCCCACTGCTGTAGACGCTCCGCCGACGCTCGGCGTCGCCGAAGCCCACGCCGAGAGCTACGAGGACTCCGCTGAAGCCTGCGTCAGCTTTGAAATCGAGGAGCTGGATCGCGGGCTCGAGTATTCCGCGAGCAACTCGTGTGAGCGCAAGCTGAGCTGCAGCATGAGCTGGCGTCTGGTGTGCAAGACGCACAAGGGCAAGGTGCAGTCGACCTCCGATCACTCCAAACCGTTCGCGCTCAAGTCCGAGGGCGAAGCGTCGATCACAGCGTCAGCCACAAGCTGCAAGCAGAACTACAAGATCGAGAACGTGAAGTGGGCGTGCAAATAGCTACGTCGCCTGGACTGGTCGCGACCCTGGCGCCGGCCGTCCAGCGTTCCAGTTCAGCGCGCCCGGTCATCTGCATCACGATGAACAGCGTGAGGAGCGCTCCGATCGTAATCGCGAGCCCCGTGAAGCCATCTAAGAAGAACGTGGCTGAGAACAACACGAGGTAGATGAGTTGGCTGACTCCCATCTCCCGCAGGGCGAACTTCCATCCCACGAACAGCCGCGCGTAGCTGACGACCAACGCCACCGAAACGGCCGAGGCAACGCAGAACGCTGCCGCGATCGCGACCCGATCGATCAGGTACGCAAACAGCAGATGAAACGCGAAGAACGCGCAGCCCAGCAGGAAGTAGTGCATCGGGTGCAGTCCGATGTCGCGCGCTCTTGCCAGAATCGAGACCACGAAAA
>JAUIKB010000641.1 GCA_030430975.1 Polyangia bacterium | reverse complement strand
TGAGCGCGATCGAGAATCTGGCTGGCAATCCGGGCGAGATCACCGCGGACCCTATCTTCTGCTGGGCGGGCGAGCTGGACGGCGCTGGGGCACAGAAGACCACGTGCAACGACCTCGTTGCAGCGGCCTCGCCGCCCAGCGAGGAACGCATCCTCAGCGGTTCGGGCGCTCACGGCACGGCGATCCTCAGCATGGCGGCGACGAACGATGCGATCGTCACCTGGCTTACCTCCACGCTTAAGTAAGCCGAGCGATCGACAGGGGTTTGCTATCCGGCGCGGCTGCCGACTGCACGGCCGGACGCGGATTTGTTGTCTGGTCTGGAAAAGCCGGACTAGCTGGAAGCATGACCCGTGTCGCTAGCGTCCAGCCCCCTCCTTTTGTGTCTCGCCGGCGGCAGCGGGTGGTCGTCCGAAGCGGCAGCAAGCTCGGCCATCCGACAATCGAGCTGGGAGAGCGGCGGCAACCGCTGCCCACGCTGCCGGGGCTCGGCGAAGACGCCCGGACGCCGACCCTCATCTCACTGGTGCCGCCACCGGCTCCCCCGGCCAATGACGCTGTGCGCGCACGGCACCCAGCCGAGCTGCGAATCGACCACGAGGACTTCGAATGGCTCGACTTCGAGTGGCGCGACTCGACGTGGTCGGCGCTCGAAGCCGTCACCCCTACGCCGGTATCAGGCGTGTACTACAAGCCGCGTCCGACTCTGCTGCTCGAAACCGAGCCGGCACTGGCGCAAGCAGCGCGCGCAGAAGCCCAGAGCATTCTCGCCTCCGGCGCGTTTGATGCGCCGGGCTGGTCCGACTGACGCTACTTGCAGCCCGTCGCGCGGGCCTCGCGCTGCGCCAGCTTGTTGTCGCCAGCGGCTAGCGCAGCACCGATAGCCACGTTGAACGCGCGATCGTTGCGTCGCAATTCGAGGTTGCCGAGCGCCAACTTGAGACCGCGGGCGGGGTCGTCGCCCGCGGGTCCGCTGAAGAACTCAGAGCCGTGATCCGCAAACGCCTCGGGGAAGTCCGCTAGCAGTTGATCGTAGCGCTCCGTGGCGGTCTTGGCATGCTGCTCAGCGGTCTCGGGGTCCTGCGTGAGCAATAGCTCAGCCAGGTAGCCCGTCGGCTCCGGATCGATCGTCGTCGTGCGAACGCGGTCGAGCCGCTTAACTGCCTTAGGTGTTTGGTCGGCTTCGACCTCGAGTTCCGAAAGATGCACGTTGGCCACGATGTAGTTCGGCAGTCGACGGAGCGCGGATTCGTAGAGCGGCTTGGCAAGATCGCTACGCCCGGCTTGCTCCGCCCACATGACGCCGCGTTGAAAGGCGACCCAGGCGACGGCCATCGGTGACACGTTGTTGTACACCGTCAGCGCGTCGAGAAACGCCTGGTCGGCCAGCTCGTACTCGCCCACCGCCGCGTGAGCGGTAGCGAGCGCGGTGTAGTTGTTAAAGTTCGGATACTGCTCGAGCCTGGCACGGCGCGCTTTGAGCACCTGCTTCAGGTTCTTGCCCTGGGCGATGAAAACCGTTTCGCGCTGCTGACCGACGTCGGCACCCAGCGCCTCGGCCTCGTCTAGGAGCTCCAGCGCTTCGTCGAACCGATGCACGGCGCCGAGCACGCCCGCCCGCAGGGTGTACGCCTCAGCCTTCTCCGGAAATGATTTGAGGAGGTCGTCGGTGAGCGTGAGAGCTTCGGCGAAGTCATTGTAGCTGCCAACGAATTGCGTCCGCGTGAGGAGTCGTTCGACCAACCCCGCGGTGAAATCATAGTTGCCCGCAAGACGCTCCACTTGCTTTCGGTAGCTGTCGATCTGATCGCTGAGATTCGTGAGCGCTACGGCACCGTCCGTGGTGGGCGCATCAAACGTATCGATCGGCACAGAATCGGGTCCGGGAAGAACGATCGGTTCCTCGACGGGTGGGGTCGTCTGGGTAGTCACGGGCTCGTCGGACGAGCACGCGGTAGTGACGGCGCAGGCCGCCGCCACGAGGGCGGCGGCCGCTGCGAAACGCAGATTCGAGAGACTTGAGGTTCGCATTGCCATCTTCTTGTTATGGGGCCGACAGGAAGGGGAACGTGTCGTTGTCCGCCGGCTTGTCGTCGGCGGTGATCGTGTCGTCGACCCCCGTCAGCTCGCCTGCGGCGAGCACCGAGTAGCTGGTTTCGATGATGTCCATCGTCGGGGTCCGGCCGCCGCAGTTCGCGGTCGTGACATCTCCAGTGATCAGTCCCTCCTGGCCCAAGTAGGCGCAGGTGCTCTGAGTCGAGTCGATGTACAGCTGATCATCCGCCAGAACCGTCGCCAAGAACTCATAGCGCCCGGCAGTGTCATCGTCAGCAGCGAGCTGGTTACCGCAGTTGGTGTCCAACGAGTCGAGGATGCCCAGCGCGCCCTTGATGGTGTCCTTGTGGGACGCGACCCAGGTGGATGGATCGTCGTCAGCGTTGTAGGCGTCGCGCGCGGTGTCACGCGCAGTGCCGTCCGCATTGAACGTCTCGATCAGCGCCGAGGTGATGGCGGGTCGGCCGGCACGGTCGATCTGCGCGCCAGGCGTCGGAGGGTTCATCTTACCGAGCGGCATGCCGGCAGAGGTCGAGCCTGCGCTGCCGCCGGAGCCAGCGACGGAACCGCCGGAGCCAGCCGTAGAACCAGCCGAGCCACCCGAGCTGGAGCCAGCCGTGCCGCCGGAGCTGGAGCCACCGGAGCTGGAGCCACCGGAGCTGGAGCCGCCGGAGCTGGAGCCGCCGGTGTTGGCCGGCGCTGGGTCATCGTCGCTGCCGCAGGCGACAACCACGCACGATGCACTGAGGAGAATAAGTCCGAATGTTGCTTTTAATTTCATGGTGGTGCTCCTCATTGCGCCTTGTGGGTGCTGGCCCAGACGCTCAGGACGTCGCCGCCTGAGTTCACAACGTCTTTGTCGATTTGAACAACTAGTGCCAGCACGTTCGTGCCAGCGAACGCATCGACAGCCGGTCCGCCCGTGCCGTCGGCCTCTTTGCCCGCGAGCAGGTTTTGCAGAGCGGTGGATGTCGGACCGTCCACCGCCGGGCAACCGTCAGCATCGAACATGATGCCGCCCGCGGCCGCAGCCTTAACGGTGTCCACGGCCTTGCCGAAGCCAGCGAACTCGAAGAAGAACGGATCGTTGCGCTGTCCGGCGAAGACCTTCATCTTGCCGCCGTCGCTGTCGAGGCCCGCCTCGGCGCTGGGATCGCCCACCGCGTACTCGTCGCCCGCCCAGCACTCGATGTTCGTGTCATCGTAGAACTTGCAGGTCACGTTGGTCTCGGTCTGCGTCATGCCGTAGCCTGCGGCGCTGTTGACGTGGAACCGGTAGATGGTGGCCGTCGAGAACTTGGTCGACGCACCCGCCATCGGGTTGACCGTAGTGATCAGGTTGAGCTTGGATGCATCGTTGTTCATCCAGGCGTAGAGATCGCCGATATCGGCGCTCGGGTCTGCGACTGCAGCGGGACCATCCGTATGGTCGGCTGCCCACAGCCCGTGTGTTGCGGTCGCGAATATCCCGACCAATCCAAGAGCAATTAATTTTCGTTTCATGCGTACCTCGCGTTGAGAACGCGGGTTGTCGTGACACGGCCCTCTCTGGCCGTGACCCCTCTCCCGCGCTGCTGGGCTTACGACTCGGGCCTTACCGCGGATCGTCAACCGATGGAGATTTATCGCGAGGCAACGAAACGCACTGTTTCTGTTGTCTACTCGCGGTAGATGCCGTCAGCATCAGGAGCAACCATCCGACATCCTTGGCCTTTTACCGTCTCGTCGGGGTCGGTAGCCCACCAGGACCCGAACAGGATGCACATTTCGTCGCTCGCTTTGACGCCGAACTTCAGCGGGTAGTCCTCGGTATTGTCGAACGCGCACTCGAACCGGAACCCCTCCCCCGCCTTCATCTTGACCGGCCCGTCCTCGAGCACATGGTCGATATCACCCTCCCAGTCGGTGCTCGTCCAAATGTGCTGACCATCCCGGTCGCCGCCCGCGTACCAAACCTTGAAGTCGGTACCCCAGCGGTGCGTGTGTCGCGTCAGCGAATGCATCGTCACATCTGCATCGAAAAAGCACTCGCCTGTGAACGATGCCTGAGTCCGGGCCGGCGTGTAGATGCCGAAGTTGTAGAAGCCGAAGTCGCGCGCGATATGTACGATGTCCTTCTTGTCAGCCAAGTGGAAATTGATCGCGTGGCGCGCTTCGATCGGTTCGCTCGACGTGTTGAGGGAATGAAAGTCGACGACCAGCTTGGAACCGCCTTTGAAGATCCGCCCAACGCCCTGAGGGAATGCGGTTTCCCTGTAACGCTGCTGGGATCCGATCACCGGCTTGATGTCCTGTCCATACACATCAGGCGTGATGCACGTCCGCACGTC
>JAUIKB010000640.1 GCA_030430975.1 Polyangia bacterium | reverse complement strand
GGCGCCACGCTTGTGCAAGGCGGAAAGGACCATCGATACGAAACCGTCGCCAATGCGCTCCAGGTGATCGACGACACCTGCACCCATATCGCGATCCACGACGCTGCAAGGCCCGCGACGGACGCCGCCCTGATCGATCGCGTCTTCGACGCCGCCAAGTCGCACCCCGCCGTCGTCCCCGGAACTCCAGTGAGTGACACCCTCAAACGCGTTGACCCCGAACCAATCGAGGACAGCGCGAGCATCGACCCCGTCGCCTCGATCCTCGGCGTCGGGACCACGCACTCCATGCACCGCGTCGAAGCGACCATCGATCGGGACTACCGGAAGAAAAAGGACGGGCTGATCGCGTCCGATCATGCGCCGGTTTACGTTGACCTGTCATGAATCTGGGCGGGTTCGATTCGTTTCAGTTCAGCCACGGCGGTGAAACGAGACTGGTGTTCCAACGCGGCGAGGGCCCCGGCGTGTTGGTGATGCACGAGGTGCCCGGCATAACGCCGCCGGTTGCAGACTTCGCGCGCCGTGTTGCGGACGAGGGCTTCACCGTGATGATGCCGCAGCTGTTCGGCGTGCCCGGCAAACCGTTAGGTGTAGGCAATTCGCTCAGCGCGCTGGCTCGTGCGTGCATTGTGCGTGAGTTCGCCGTTCTCGCTAGCGATCGAAGCAGCCCGATTACCGCCTGGCTGCGTGCGCTTGCGCGCCACCTGCACGAACACGCCGGCGGGCCCGGCGTGGGCGCTGTCGGGATGTGTCTGACCGGAAACTTCGCGCTGGCTCTAACGCTCGACGCGCCCGTCCAGGCCCCTGTGCTGTCGCAGCCATCGCTCCCGTTTGTGCTCGGTCGGAAGCGGTCCGCCGCAGTCCACGCCAGTGAAGCGGAGCTAGACGAGATCGTGCGTCGTCACCGGGACGATGGCCTCACCGTGCTGGGGTTGCGCTTCACGCACGACTTCATGTGCCCGAAGGCCCGCTTCGACGCTCTTCGGCAGCGTCTCGGGGATGCGTTTGAGGCGATCGAAATCGATTCCGGTCCTCGCAATCCGCACGGCATCAAGCGCACCGCGCATTCGGTTTTGACCAACGACCTGGTCGACGAGGATGGACATCCCACGGCTGCCGCGCTCCGCCGTGTCCTAGCACTTTTCGATGAGCGCCTGCGCGCCGGGACTCAGGCGGACGACCGAGGGTAATGGCATCTCGGAAGCGCCCGATCGTTCCTCATCCGGAGCCCGAGCTCGACGGGGTGACGGAGCATGGGATTCCGTTCAAGCCGGTCGACGCCGACGAGATCAGCGACTTCTTGCAATACGATCCTGACGACCTGCCAGGCGAGGAAGCGCACGACACGGTCCGTGAAGGGCTGGCGGTTCCGCAGCGCGATCCGAAACCCGAGCGGGTGCGCCCGCCTCGCGCGCCAACCTATAGCTCGCCGACGGTGACGTACCCCAAGTCGCCACATGAGATGCTGCTCGATAGCCTGGACGCTGCGGGCGCCAGCCCATCGCCTAGCGAAGCAGCACGCCCGGCGATGGGTTCCGAGCCGCTCGACGAGGTCTTAGACTTCGACGGCGACGCCACCGTCAAGGTGCACCGGGATAGCGGTGCCCGCGTTCCAGGCGCTACTGGGCCGGGAGTGATGACGCCCGAACGAGTGCCGCCAGCTACCGCGGGCCGGGTGGACGCGCGCCAGCCGGCGCAGGCGTCACCGCCAGCCGTACCGGCTGCCCCTCGGTCGCCGGCTCATGTCCGGGCTCCTGCGGTCCCGCCTCGGGCGTCGGCGCCTCCGCGGCGTCCCTCGTCGACGCCGCCGCCGCTCCCCACGGCGCTGGCTCCCAGCACGCTGCCCGAGAGCTATGCCCACTCGCAGGGTTACGGAACAGCACCATCGGGATACGGTCTGCCGACACCGGGTCCGCCGGCGCCGGCGCCCGCCGCCCAGCAGTCGCCGCATCAACCGGTGTATCCGGCGCCGGTGCTGCCAGCGCCGCACGCAACTAAGCCGGTAGGGAAGACCGGCTGGGGCACCCGTCTTTTGCTGGTATTAGCGGCGGTCGGCGTGGTCGGCGTCGGAGCCGGTGTGGCATGGCTTCTGTTCAGCCGCGCGTCAGATGCCGCCGGTGATGGGACGGCCTCCGCCGCGGTTTCGGCTGCGGCGCCGGCGGGAGCTGCGCTCGCGCCGGCGTCCGCATCGGGGTCCGCTGCGCCTTCCGCTCGAGCCGAGCCGATCGGCGAGTGCCGCTTGCAAGGCTCAGCCAAGCGGGTGGTCGCGATGGCCGAACTGAGCGTCGCGCCGGAACTTGTCGCGCGCGACGGCGGCTGGGCGCTTGGCTACGCTGCCACGCGTTTTCAAGCCGTCGGCGGCTTCCTCGATCCAAAGACGCTTGAGTTTAGTGGCAAGCTGGACGAGCACTCGACCCGGCCGGTATTTCGCGTCACGCCCACAACCGGCGATCATTTTGCCGTCGACGTTGATCACGTGCGCCTGCGCACGGCGCGGTCGCTACCCACGAAGGCCGCGCCACGGATCGGCGTCACCTACGCTGGCGTCGTGCTCGACGCACCGGACGCGGCGCCGATCTGGGCGGGCGGTCGCAACGCCGTGATCAGTGAACCATCATTCGTCGTCAGGCGGAGTGGAACCGTCCTGGTCGGACTCAGGCGCGGTGAATTCAACGGGCGCGTACTGGTCGGAGAACTGACCGCCGACGGCCAGCGTCGGTCTGCGCTAATCGAGACCGACCTTCACGCGCAATATCTGGGGACGCCGGCGATCGCGAGCACGCCCGCACGCATCGCGGTATTCGTCGACGTTCAAGCTGCCCAGGGCGTACCTAGGCGCTTGCGTGGGGCGGTCGGGCCGTCCGTCGCCGACCTGAAGACGTCTCGGCAGATTCCAGTGGAATCCAAGCTGATCCTCATGCCGTCCGCCGCGGGGGCCGGGGAGCGCTTCATCGTCCAATACATCGACGCGAGCGTTCCGAAGGGGACATTGAACGTTCAGATACTGGACAAGGAGCTCAAGCCGGTTGGCGGAATCGTCATGCTTGCGGACCAACGAGCCGGACTTCACTTTGGTCGCGGCGCGCTGGTTTATCGCGACGGACAACTCGTCAGCCTATTTCCTGTACGTAAAAATGGCAGGAGCGAGATCTGGGGCGCGTCTCTAACTTGCCAATGATAGAGTACCGGGCATGTCGCGAGCGCTAGCCAATCGGCGGACGGATATCCTTCGCGCCGCGGCGCGTTTGTTCCGTCACTACGGGCCGGCCAAGACGACGATTTCGGATATCGCACGTGAAGTCGGAATCGCGGTCGGAAGCGTCTATCTCGAGTTTGCTTCCAAGGACGCGATCTTGGGCGAGCTATCCAAGAACGAGCACGCTGCGGTGCTGACCGCGATGCGCCAAGTCGATGAGGACTTACCCTTCGAACAGCGCTTCAAAGCGATATTAGCGGCGCGCTTCTGTGCGATGGTCGATGTCTCCGAAAAGGGCGCGCATGCATGTGAACTGGTATTGTGCCAGGCAAGTGCAGTGACCCAGGCGTATCAGGCGTTTCATTCGGAAGAGCACGAGCTGTTGAAGGATCTGATCGCCGCGGCGGTGGCTGGCCAGGCGTGCCGTCAGCTGGACCCCGACATCACGGCCCGCGCAGTGCAGAACGCCTTCTACCGGTTTTCTCCGCCGCGGTTGTTCGAGCTCGATCGCGAGGAGGCCCGACGTCAGGTAGAGGAACTCGCGGAGCTGCTCGTTCAAGGGATGCGGGTTCGAAAAGAAGAATAAGTTCAGACAGTTAGGATCATTCCGGTTCGCTGCGTTGACAGGTCCGTGAATGAACTTAACTTTCATTCATCACTCAGACGGAGCCATTCGGCTCCAACCCCCATCCACCTGACGTGGCGGCTCTTCCGGGTCGTGATGCGTCGAATCAGTGAGGCTCTCATGTCGAAGCTACGCGGCGGCGCACCTGCGCCCGAAGGACCATTCCCTATTCTCCCGCTGCGGACCGGTGCGCTCTTTCCGGACTCCAAAGTTGCCTACATGGTCGGTCGCCCGCGTTCGCTGGCGCTGATCCGGTCGCTGCACATCGGCGACGTGATCGGCGTCGTCTCCCAACGCGATGCCAAGAAGAGCGAGCCAGGATTCGGGTCCACCGGCAGGCCGACCCTGTTGACTCCACCATCGTTGCGCCACAGCTCGTAGTTGATCTCTCCGTCACAGTCATTGAGGACGTCCAGGGTGCACTGGAACCGAACCTGGGCGGCTCCGCGCGGGAAGATCACGGTGTCGGGGCAGCTCAGGAAGGGGAGGGGCTTGCATCCTCCCGAGGGGAGCATCGGGAGCGAGATGACATGGTCCTCGATCTCCCCGCTCGCGAAGGTCCCGGAGC
>JAUIKB010000639.1 GCA_030430975.1 Polyangia bacterium | reverse complement strand
CTCTCTGTTATGGACAAATGGAGCTGGCGATGCGATGCGCCGCCGAAGGTCGACATAACAATGCCTAAGCCTTTGAAAAACCGAAGAGTCGCGAAGTGACAGACTATGTCGTGAAGCGTCGTCGACTTGATTTGGCCGGCCGTTATGCGGCCGGCGTGGCGGCGCTCGCCATCGTGCTGACGGTCAGCGGCGCCTATGACACGGAAGATCTGAGCATCGCGCATCGATTGGGGTTATTTGCGGTGATCGGCGCGCTTTTGGTCGGCCAGTCCGCCTGGATGATCGGTCGGTTTGAACGGGTGTTCGGAACCGGCGCGGGAGGGATGATGCTCACCGCGCTCTCCACGATCGGGCTAGCTGTACTGTGGCACGAGGGCTTCTCGATTCGGGGCTTGCTGCAAAGGCGTGCCGACTCGGTGAGCGTCAGTTGACGAAACCCCGGCGCCTCGCACGCGTCTGTCCGCGGTCGCGATTGTAGGCGCGGGCGCTCCACCTGGTAGCCTCTACGTCACTCATGGATCCGTTCTGCGCTTCCAGCTACCTTACGTATCGATACGTCATCGAACCCGGTAGGCATTGGAACGCCAGCGTCGAAGCGCCGTATCCAGCCGTCGACGCGTTGGACCAAGTCGACGTTCGCACGGCTGCGGACATCGTCCGACAACTGCGCGCCCGCGTATCGACGCTCGACCCGGCGCGCACCGGGTTGCTGCTGTCCGGCGGTATCGACTCCGCAATCCTGGCGGCGCTCGCCCCAGCGGGGACGCGTAGCTACACGATTCGGTTTGTTGCGCCGGGCGCCGTGCGCGACGAGAGCCCGGCGGCAGCGCGATACGCAACGGAATGCGCGTTACCTCACCGGATCGTTTCGGTGACGTGGGCCGACTATCAAGCCGTGATGGGGCCGCTGATGCGCTGTAAACGAGCCCCCCTGCACGCGGTCGAGGTCGGACTGCACACAGCCGCCCTCGCCGCTAAAGGCGACGGTCTCGACGCCTTGATCACCGGGATCGGAGCGGACTCGACGTTCGGCGGTCTCGACCGGCTGCTCTCGCGAGACTGGACGTTCGACGAGCTCGTCACTCGCTACACGTTCCTGCCCCCCAGCGCCGTGCTGCGGGAACCCCGTAACGTATCCGTCGGTTTCGAACGGTTCCGAACCGGAGACGACGCGATCGATCTGCACGGCTTTCTCAAGGAGACCCACGGCTACGGCATCATCCAGGCGTTCCACAACGCGCTGCACAGCGCCGGCTGTCGCATGATCGCGCCGTACGAAGCTTTGAGACTCGCGGCGCCGTTAGACATCCCTCGCATTCGCGCCGGTGAGTCGAAGTACTTGCTACGCGAAGTATTTCAAGAGCTGTTCCCGGACTGGAAGATCCCAAGCAAGATCGCGTTTGCGCGGCCGATGGATAGCTGGCTCGCCGACTTTGCGACCCCCTCGAGCGCCATCTTCCGCAGCGACGTCGACTACAACGCGCTGACCGCGGAACAGCGCTGGCTCGTGTACTGCCTGGACCGATTCGCCACGCTGCTCGACACGCTATAGGCTGCCAACATGACGTCGCGCATCGCCATCGCTCGCGGCAGCCCGCACTATCCCACGTCTGCGCCGTTTCATCCGTCCGAACCGTACCCGGAATACCTCCGACTCACCGGAGCGTTGGGCGCACCCCTTCACGACGGAGACAACTCGGCGTATCGATGCGTTCGGGATGCGCTCCGACGCCTCGGCCTCGACCGCGCCAACATCGGTTCGGCACGCTGGAATCCCCTGGGCGAGTACGTGAACCCCGGCGACACCGTCGTCATCAAGCCCAACTTGGTCACGCACGAATTTCGCCCCTCGTGCGGATGCACTGGCGATCTGTTCTCTGTCATCACGCATCCGTCGGTCATCCGCGCGGTCGCCGACTACGTCGCGATAGCGCTTCAGGGCCGGGGGACGATCGTGATCGGCGACAACCCTTCTATCGATGCGCGATTCGATGAGCTGCTGGAGCGCACCCAGCTGGACTCGGTCGCGGCCTGGGTCGAGGACGCTGGCGGCGTGTCGTCCCGCGTGATCGATCTCAGGCCGTTGTGCACCGAGGACCTCCGTTACTACGGCTACAAGTCCAAGACGACCTCGCTCCCCGGGGATCCGCTCGGGGCCGTCGACGTCGATCTCGGCGGCGAGTCGTTCTTCGACGGCATCGACCCGACGCACTTTCGCGGCGTGTTCACCGATCGAGCTGAAACCGTCTCCGCCCACAGCGCCGGCCATCATCGCTACTCCCTGTCCCGCACGATCGCTGACGCTGACGTCTACATTTCCGTACCCAAACTCAAGGCCCACCACAAGGTCGGCGCCACGCTCAACGTGAAGGGCTTGGTGGGCATTAACAGCAACAAGAACTACCTGGTGCATTGGCGACAAGGCTTTCCGGAGCAGGGCGGCGACGAGTACCCGGCGCCGCACCGATCCGCCGATCCGGCGCGCCTCGAACTCCGCCATCGCCTCCGCGACCTGCTGCCCGAAGCGCTTCACATCGAGCTGCGCCAGCGTCTGCGAGGGACCCCACTCGACGAGGCGCTGACCCCCGAGCGGCGCTCGAATCACGAGCGCTACCGTGGCGCGTGGGACGGCAACGACACCTGCTGGCGCATGGCGGCGGACCTGTACAATGCGTTCATCACGGACACCACCGGCTATCGCCCGAACCGGCCGCTGCGCTACTTCAGCGTTGTCGACGGTATCGTGGCGGGCGAAGGCGACGGTCCGTTCTGTCCGACGGCAAAATCATGCGGCGTGGTCGTGGCGGGCGCCGACCTGCTGGCCGTCGATCGAACGTGCGTGCAGCTGATGGACTTCGACGCGACTCAGATCCGCTACCTCGGAGCGCTCATGGCCCAGCACGGGCTAGATGAGTCCGACATCGATGTGGCGAAAGAGCCCAACTTCTTCGACGCCGCTCGGCACCACTGCGGGTTCGCGGCCCCGTCGGGTTGGGCTAACCTTCAGCGGTGAGGAATCGATGCGGATCATCATCCTAGCCGCCGGCAAGGGCGAGCGCCTGTTGCCACTGACGCGCAACACGCCGAAGCCGCTATTGGACATGGGCAATGGCCGTACGTTGCTCGAAGAGCAGCTGCGCAGCTTGAAAGACAGCGGCGTCGTAGACGACATTGTGCTGGTCATCGGTTACCTTGCGTCGCAGATCGAAGCGAAGATGGAGCTGTATCAACGGGAGGGCGTGAGCGTCCGCACCGTGTTCAACCCGTTCTTTGGCTCGTCCAACAACCTCATGTCGCTGTGGCTGGCTCGGCACGAGATGGATGACGATTTCATGGTAACCAACGGTGACAATCTGTTCGCTAGCAGCGTGTTCGAACGATTTGAAACCGAGGCCCCCGCGGGCATTTCGCTGGCGTGCGGACCGAAGCGCGACTTCGACTTCGACGACATGCGCGTGCACCTGATCGATGGGCAAGTCGCCTGTGTCAGCAAGAAGCTCGACGACGCCGAAAGCGATGCGGAGTCACCGGGACTATGCACCGTTCGAGGAGAACGCGCGCGGACGACGTTCAAGCAAACCCTCGACAAGCTCGCGCGGAGGGAACCGTCGCTGAACGCCTTTTGGCTGGAAACGTTCAACGAACTGTACCGCTCCGGCGTCAGCGTGACGCCATGGATGTTTGAAGCTTCCAAGCTTTGGCAGGAAGTCGACTTCCACGGTGATGTGGAGGCGTTGAAGCGCCGTTTGAGCATTCGTCCTGAGCTCGCCGGCGGCAATTGACCGAAACGTTCCACCGGGTCTGGCGCCTGCTGACGTTTCGGCTGACACGCGCGGAGTACGAAGCGCTCACGTGGCGTGACTTCTCCGTCGCGATCTTCTGCACGTGGGTGGTCGGCGTTGGACGCTGGTGGGACGACGCCAATGCGTCGCTCGCTCAGCACACCGGCGTCGGCTCGATCGTGTACATCTGTGCGCTGGGGCTGGTGCTGCACCTGGTCATGTGGCCGATCAACCCACCCGCGCGAAGCCTGCGCCGGACGATCACGGTGATCGGATTCACCGCCCCGCCGGCGATCCTCTACGCGATCCCGGTCGAACGCTTCATGCCGGTCGCCGCAGCGGCCCAAGTAAACCTATGGTTTCTCCTCGCCGTGGCGACCTGGCGTGTCGCATTGCTGTTTCTGATCATGAAGCGGCTGTCGGGGCTCAGCTGGTTTGAAACGGTCGTCGGCGCGTTGCTCCCGCTCACCACGATCGTCTTCGGCCTGAGCGCGTTCAACCTGACCAGCGGAGCGATCCAGATCCTGAGCGGCATGCGCGAGCAGACCGCCGAGGACGCCGTCAACCAGCTGATCTTCTCGCTAGCGATCCTGTCCTACCTGCTGTTTCCG
>JAUIKB010000638.1 GCA_030430975.1 Polyangia bacterium | reverse complement strand
GCCCACGCCGGGAATCCCCGCGTGCCAGCCGGCGGCTGGTGATTGGCTTTGATAGGTCGGTGTCGTCATGTGAAGACCGGAAGCTATCGCAATGGAGTGAGTTTGTCAAGTTCAAAGCACCCGCGGGGGCAAGATAAATTTCGGTAGGGTAATGTAGGAGGGCGTGCTCGGACCGCGGTCGAGCAGCGAATTGTCGCACGCTGGCACTAGGGAGCAGGCGTCGCAAGAACCGGTGCGGCGCTCGGGGCTGCATGAAGGGGCCCCGGTGACGGAATATGCGACGGCCTCGTTCATAGGTGGGTGGGTACAGTTGGATTGCCGTGATGGACGTCAGACCGGGGTATGAAGCGGCGATCGTTCTGCGAAACAACGCACATGCAAGCTAGCCGTCGCGAGGAATGGAGCAGTTTCGCGAGCTTGCGGCGCGCGGTTCACGGCGCTTTTCACGATCGTGGGGTTTGTGTAAGCGAAATGAGATGCGCGTGCGATTCGCTAGTCCCGAGATCCAAGCCGACCTTCGCAGTCGGGCGGTGGCGTTCTGGGCGCATGTGCAGCAGGATCCGACTCCGCTTCCAGAGGCGGTGAGTACCAGAGTGAGAGACCTCGACCCGCGGGTGGTCGTCGATACGTGTACGCCCGGGCAGGTCGCATTGTGTTCGAAGGGTGATCTTGGCGTCACACCGTTGATCGACTTACTAGTTGCGACTGCGCCCCGGCAGGAGTTCGAGATCGTCGCCGGTCGGCAACGGCGGCCGGTCGACCAGGCGCTCGAGCGTGTTCGTGTGGACGTCGGGCTCGATCTAACGCGGGCGCGGGCGCGACTGGGATTCTCACGCGGGCACCTCATGGAAATCGTGATCTACGACCGCTCGACGGGAGCCCACGATGATCCGCGTGCTCTGGAAGCAGCGAACTATCTGTGTGAACTGCTGCTTTCGGAGCGCACGGTTGACCGCTGGGTTTCGGATGTTGGCGTAGCGCCGCTGGCGGGCGGCGGGCCGCTACGCGTCGTTGCGGGACCGGCATCCCCTAGCGATGAGCATTTCCCTATCGCGGATTTACCCGATGTGTTCGATCGAGCCGTGGCGGCGTTGTACGAAGGGCTCGACGAGCAGCCTCTAATACGAGCCGATGACGACCGAAAAGGGTGGACGCTGTTCGAGTTGGATCCGGACCCGGACGCCGACTACGAAGAACAGAACGACTTGGCCGTGACTACGACCCGGTGCCCAGAGCTGCTCAAGTGTTTTCTCGAAGGGTCGCCCTTCGCATCCGCGCGTTTCTCGCGAAATGGGGAAACGATCGCGTACGTGAAGATCGACGATGGTGACGCAGGCATGCAGCGGCGCCTTGTCCGACGCAACGAGATCGAGAGACGGCTCGACGACGCGCTGGTCGACGCACAGCTCGGATCGGTCATCGGCACCGGCATGGGGCTACGCTATTCGTATCTCGATCTGGTGCTGCCGGACGTCGAGGCAGCGCTCCCGTGCGTCCAACGCGTGCTGCGCGCGGCCAACGTCGGAACCCGCAGCTGGCTGTTGTTCTTCGACACGGCACTGCAGGACGAGTGGTGCCCGATCTGGGAAGACTCGCCACCCCCACCAGGTGTCGAGCCGCGCTAATTAGCCGGTTGCTGTTCAGGTAGCGGCTTGGCTGCGCGCCACGCCGCGAGCGCTCCAAGGGCGGAGAGCAGCGCCGCCAACGTGAAGTGCCAGCCGTACCCGATCGCTTGCGCGACGAAGCCACTTATTGCGCCAACGCCGCCCGTCGCGATCACCACGACGGATGCCTGCACTGTATAATCCGTCGCGGCCGTGTCCTTGGCGCACCGGTCCATCATCATCGTGAAGATCGCGGCGGTGGCCATTCCGCCGGCGAGGTGCTCAAACGAGATGATGACGTAGAACAACGCGTGGCTCGGCACCAGGCATGCCAACACGAGCCCCAGCGTGCCAAGCGATTGCAGGACGCCGAAGGCGCCGACCGCCTTGACCCGACCGATGCGCGTTACCAACGCGCCGCCGATCAAGGCGCCCAATAGGCCCGCGAGGAACCCGACGGTTCCGAGCATCACACCGAGCTGCGCAAGCGTGACGCCTTGGTCGATCAGGAACGGCCGAAGCATGCCGACGGCAAGCGCTACGCCCGACTTGTAGACCAGCAGCACCAGTAGCCACGGCTTCATCGCAGGACGCTTGATGAACTCCCAAACCGACCCCTGTGGCTTCCGCGACTCGGGCGTGGCGGGGGCTGGCGGCTCATGAAACAACAGCGTCGGTACGGTGGTGAGCGCCAGCAGCGCCGCCATGATCAGGAATGTCGACCGCCAGCCGATTCGGTCAAGGGCGTAGAGCAACGCTCCTCCGCCCAGAATCATTCCGACACGGTAACCGGCAACTTGCACTCCGTTGCCGACGCCACGCTCGTTGGGAGTCAGGATGTCGACTGCGAGGCCGTCGGTGGCGATGTCCTGAGTCGCGGCCAGCAAGTTGGCAAAGAGAACCGCCGCTAAGATCCACGTCATGTGACGCTCAAGGTTCAGGGCGGACACGCCCATCAGCAGCACGACGGTGCAGAGCTGGATCGGCAGTAGCCACGACCGGCGGCGGCCGAGTCGGGCGGACCCGTAGCGGTCGACCGCCGGCGCCCATATGAACTTTAACGCCCAGGGGATGGCCAGGAGCGAAACCAGGCCAACTTTCGAAAGTGAGACGCCGCGTTCACGCAACACTGCGGGCAACGCCTGCACAAAGAAGCCAAAGGGAAGGCCTTGCGCTAAATACAGCGTTGCTAGGACCGAGAACTTTCCCAGCTGTTGGCGCGTTGGGGTGGCGGGAGGCATTAATTGGTTACCTGACCAATTAATGCTGCGGCGCGCTCAGGTCAAGTGGCTCCAAGTGCCGCGACCAGCCACCCGGCTGTACAAACGGCTCCTACAGCACGCGGTTAAGAAGCTGCAGCAGCGCGGCTAGCCGCGGTTCGTCATCGAGTTCGGCGAGCGCGAGCTTCGCCTTTTCGATCGTCGGCTCTACGAACTTCAGGAAGCTTGAGTTGTTTTTCTGGCGGTCGATGAAGACGAAACGTCCCGCATCCTTTAGCTTCCGCTGGACGGTCACGATGCGGAACTCGCGGCCGACCTGACGCCGCTGGCTGTCATCGTGTCCGAGGTGGCGCGAGTACTCATCGAGCCGCGCTTCGACGAACTCGGGCGTGAATGTCTGGTAGCTGTCGTTGAGCAGAGCGACGAGGTCGTACACGCGGGGGCCGAGCAGCGCGTCTTGGAAGTCGATCCACGTGAGCTCGGGCTGACCGTCCGACTCTTGCACCATCAGATTGCGGCTCTGGTAGTCGCGATGGACGAAATGCCGTGGCCAGCCGGCGATCGTTTCGGCCAAGTAGTCCCGAGCGGCTGTGAACACCTCGAGGTCGTCATCGCTGAGCCGCACGTCTCGAGCTTCGAGTCCCCACTCAAGGAAGTGATCGACTTCCCAACCGAGCAAATCACGATCGAAGGATCGCTGGCGTACGATCGATTCGCTAGGTAGGTCGCTCAATGCCGATTGGGCTCGCGCCAGGTCACGGATGGCGGCCTGATAGACTTGCTCTCGCCGTTCGGGATGCTGCTCCAGGTACCGAGCGAGCGTGTTGTCACCCAGGTCCTCCACCAGGATGAGGTTGTCGTCGCAGGCTTCAGCGACGATGCGCGGCACGCGGACTCCGTGCGCAGCCAGCAGGTCCCGCACCTCAAGAAACGGCCAACGACGATCGCCCTCCGCGGTTTTTGCGATCTCATCCGGCTTGCTGGTGTCGGGCACGTACATAGCGATCGCCGACTGGTTGTCTCCCATCCGGACGCGAAAGAACCGTCGAGTAGACGCGCCGCCCTCCATCTCGCGCGCCTCGAACGACGCTTCCGGGGCGATTCGCCGCACCACGGCTTCCAGGCGTTTCTGCGTGAATCCGTCGGCCATGTGTCCTTTCCTACCGGGGTGAGCGCGTTGGGGCTACTTTTCGCGCACCATGAAATTCGAGGATGCGGTCGCCCGTCTGCTGACGGCGCTCGAGGTCAGTGCGGATGAGCAGGCGCTGGTATCGCTGTTGGAACTCGCCCATCGGTGGAACCAGCGACACAACCTGACGGGTGCGCGTACGCCCGACGCGCTGGCGGACGTCTACCTGGCCGACAGCGTGGTGCTGTCCCGACACGTCGAGCCAGGTCAGCGGTGGGTCGATGTAGGTGCCGGCGGCGGCGCGCCCGGTCTTCCGCTAGGAGTGCTCGCGCCGAATCTGGAGGTGGTGCTCGTCGAGCCGCGGGTGAAGCGAGTCGCGTTTCTTCGGACGAGCATCGGCTCGTTGAATCTTGAGCACGTCTCGGTGCAGCGTTGCCGGAG
>JAUIKB010000637.1 GCA_030430975.1 Polyangia bacterium | reverse complement strand
GCGAGATCAACTGCGCGGGCGAGTGCGTGCTCTTGTCGTCGAGTGCCCTACATTGCGGCGAGTGCGGCAACGCCTGTCCGGTGCCCGAGGCCGACGGCGAGGCGGTCTGCACGGACTCGGTCTGTGGAATCGAATGCGCAGCCGGATTCGAGCTTTGCGGGGACGCGTGTATCGACGTTCAGTCCGATCTCGCGAACTGTGGCGGGTGCGACGCGGCCTGCGCCGACCCGGGCAAAGGCACCGTCGAATGCAGCGCAGGCACGTGTGAAGTCACATGCGACGCCGGGAGCGAGCAATGCGGTGACGTCTGCGTCGACTTCGACACGAACCCCAAACATTGCGGAAAATGTGACGAGGCGTGTAGCGGCGACGAGTTGTGCGCCGCGGGCGCCTGTGTCGTATCGTGCCCGGACGGCCAAACGCGCTGCGGGAAGATCTGCGTAGACACGCAGACCAGCGCCGATCACTGCGGCGCTTGCGACGCTCCGTGTGAGAGCAGTGGCGGCGACGCCGCGATGTGCGTCGCTGGAAAGTGCGAGGTCGCTTGCACCACAGGCACCGCATGCGGCAGTGAATGCGTCGACACGGATACGGACATCAACAACTGCGGGATGTGCGGAAACGCCTGCGACGCGACGAACGGAACGCCGTCGTGCAACGCCGGGAAGTGCGAAATCGCTTGCGACACTGGCTTTGGCGATTGCGACAGCGACGCCAGCAACGGCTGTGAAGTCAATACGGACACATCGCTCGCGAATTGCGGCGGCTGCGGCGCGACGCCTTGCACCGGCAACCAGGTCTGCTCGGGCGGAGCCTGCAAGGCTGACTGCGACTCCGGTGAGACCAAGTGCGGCAGCAGCTGTGTGGTGACGGCCAGCGACATCGATCACTGCGGTGGATGCAGCATGCCGTGCTCAATGCCCGTCACGGGCGGCGCGACGGGCTCAGCCAGCTGTTCGAACTCAGCCTGCGGCGCCAGCTGTCAGACCGGTCTCGACGAATGCTCGACGCCTGAGGGTGCAGCGTGCGTTGACTTCCAATCCGATCCCCAAGCCTGTGGATCCTGCACAAACCAATGCGCCAAGGGCGAGGCTTGCGTATCAGGCAACTGTGAGGTTGACGACCGGGCGATAGGGCTCACCGATTGCGGTCCTGACGTGGACACCAACAGCGACCCTCGACACTGTGGACAGTGCGGCAAGGGATGCGGGACGCTGTCGATCGGCACCTGCGAAGACTCGCAGTGCAAGAGCGGCTCGTGCAGCAGCGGGAAGACCGCTTGTGGCGTCGGACTTGGAACCGCGTGCGTCGACACCGATACCAGCAGCGCGCACTGCGGCGCTTGCAACAGTCCCTGCGCTGCAGGCGAGTTCTGCGACGGCGGTGCCTGCGTCGACTTCATCTATGCGTCCGACTGCTGGGCATGCGGCAACGGCAACAATCTAGGCAAGTGTTGCACCCTGTCCGGATCGACGATCTGCGTCGATGCGGGCGGTACTTGCCCCGGGTGATCCTCCCGTTTCTCACCCGGTCTGAAAGGGCGGCGTCGGTTTCTCGGCGTCGCCCTTTCGCTATCGGCATACCGCCGCGATGCGGCGCTATGACACCGACCGCGAGCGGCGCGGCGGCTTGGGCGGCGGCGTGCGGTTGCGCCGCGGCGCCCGGGATGGTGCCTGGCTTGGCCGAACGGGGGGGCCGGGATCGCGAAACGCATCCAGGCGTCGGCCGCTGAGGTCGGTGGTGTGCCCGCGCTGTTTCAACCAGGTGGCAAGCCGCGTCCGAAACGCGGTCATGCTCTGGTCCCGCGCGAGCGGGTCTTTGTCCAGGTTGCGCTCGATAATCTCAGCCAGCTCGGGTTCGTTCAGGTCGTAGTACGCAAGTGACCTAGGTGGTTCTTTGAGGATGTCGACGAGTACCTGGTGGATATGGCGGCCGGGGAACGGAAGGCCATCGGTCAGAAGCTCAAAAAGCGTGACGCTCAAGCTCCAGACGTCGGCGCGGTGGTCTACGGACTTTTTACCAGACGCTTGCTCCGGAGCCATGTAGTGGGGCGTACCGATCACGGTTCCGCTCTTGGTCAAGTTGCGATACGTCCGACTGAGTTTGGCGATGCCGAAGTCGAGCAACTTGATGATATATCGGTTCTCGCCGGAAGCGATCATCATGTTTTCCGGCTTGATATCACGATGGATCACACCCTCCGCGTGAGCGATCGCCAGCGCCCCGGCGACCGGGACAAGAACGCGAGCGGCAGCGATCGGACTCATTGCGCCGCGCTTTTCCAAGAACGACGCTAGCGATTCGCCGGGGACGTACTCCATCGCTACGTACGGGTCGCCCTCCGGCGTGAAGTCGAAGCAGTACATTTGGATGACTGCGTCGTGATCGATCGTAGCAGCGGCGAGCATCTCGCGCCGTAGCCGCGCGGTGAGCTCGAAGGCGGTCTCGTCTGGCGGCAGTTGGACGATCTTGAGCGCCACGTCCGCGCCGTTGTGGTGCGTTGCCCGCCACACGGACCCCATCCCGCCTCGTCCCAGCAGTTTTATCAGCGTGTAGTCACCGATGGTGCGCTGTTCTCGGTAGCGTTCGACTAGCCCCATGATGAAGTTCGGCCGATGACGAGAGTCAGCGTAATCGCGATGAATAGCAACACCAGCGCCAGCACGAGCGGTCCCCGTGAACGGGTGGGAATCCGTACAGGATCGCTAGGAGACTGTGTTCGACCGGGCTGGTCGCTGGGGACGGTCTCGCTTTCGTTAACAAGCGCGAACGGTGCGGTCTGTTCGGATGAGTTCACTTGATGGGCACTTGGCTCGTCGATCGGGATGGTGTCGCGGTCGCTTTCACTGACGAGCGAGAAGGGCGCGGTCTGATCGGAGGAGATCACAGCGTCAGGACTGTCGGTCGGTGCCGGTTCGTCGCCACCCGCCAGCGCGTATGTAGAGGATCGATCCGGTTCGAGCATGCCGGTTTCAACGGTCTCGGTACGTTCTGCCGGCGCGGTAGTCACAAGCCGCCGGTGCGAAACGGCTAAGACGCGCCCGACGCATTCGGCAACCTCCGCGCGGGACGCGATGCCTGCCGTGTTCTTGAGCGCGCGCGCGAGTTCGGTCGCGAAGGCATCCGCGCTTGAAAACCGCTCATCGAGATCGACGCGCAGGGCGCCCATGATGACGTCGCTCAACTCAGCGCTGATGTCGGGACTGACGTCTCGCGGACTGGGAGGCGGGCGCGAGGCGATCCTCATGAGCAAGGCTGCCTCGTGGCAGTCATCGTGCATGCGCGTGCCGGTCAGCATCTCCCACGCAGAGACACCGGTCGACCAGATATCCGTGCGGTGGTCCGGGCGCTTACCGAGCACCTGTTCAGGAGACATGTAGCGGAGCTTGCCCTTCAGCACGCCGGTGGCCGTCGTCTTGTCCCCCGTCGCCTTGGCAATGCCGAAGTCCGTCAATCGTGCGACTCCGTCGGTGCCGACCAGGATATTGTGGGGTGATACGTCGCGATGAATGATGTTGAGCCGCTGGCCGGTGTTGGCTCGCTGTGTGTGCACGACGCTGAGTCCCGCGAGGGTATCCAGTAGGATGCGACCGGCTACGCGAAGCGGGAGCTGCTCCTGCTGGCGATGAGCGGCGTTGAGCAGGTCCGCAACGCTGGCGCCTTTGACATACTCGAGCACGAGATATACGCCGTCATCGTCGTCGCATACCTCGAACAGCTTGACGATATGCTCGCTGTGTACGGTTGCTAGAAGCGCACCCTCACGCTTGAGGTGGTCGGCCCAATCCGGGTCTCGCTCAAGGTGGGGATGCATGAGCTTCAGCGCGACGCTGTGCCCGGGATCGTCGACCGGGTGCCCCACGTACACCGTGGCCATGCCTCCTCGGCCGACCGTACCGACGATCTCGTATCGGCCCAACCGACTTACTTTAGACTTTCGACGACTCTCCACACCGTTCGCTCTCCCTGAAGCGAGTCGCCCCCTCCCGTCAATAGAGTGCGGCCTTCCATGCGAACGGTCAAACTTCTGGAGAATATTTTCTTGCGGAAAAAAGGGTGAGATCGCTGCGTTGCGGTGTCCGGGATCGACCGGGCGCGCCATTGCGGTTCGCGCACAAAAGCGTGAAGGTGGTCCGGTGTTTCGAATGGGCTGCTTCGAACGGGTGAGTAAGGTTCCTAGAGCAAGCTGGCGCTGGTTCACGCGGCGACGAAGCGCCGCCCCGCGCTAGGTGTGAAGTGGTTCACAAACACTTCTGTTTGCGCGCAGCGTCGAGGACCTTCGTTGCGCACGAGACGGTCTGCCATTCGCATTTCATCCACACTCCGGTCGAGCCGCAAGTAGGCACGCTGCTCTGCCAACCCGCCGCAGCGTTGTTGCAGGTCACGATGCCGGACA
>JAUIKB010000636.1 GCA_030430975.1 Polyangia bacterium | reverse complement strand
CATCGGGCATCGTGGCCCACAGGAAGTACGACAGGCGCGACGCCATCTCATAGTGGCCCAGCGGCTCGATCCCGGCTCCCTGCGGCGCCTCTTCAAAGCGGAACAAGAAGCGCGGCGAGACCAACACACCCTTCAGCGCGTATTTCACCGCTTCTTCGAACGGGTCGCCACGCTCGGCTGCGCGGTCATAAAGCGCCAGGATGCGCTCGACTTCCGCATCTTCCACCGGCTGTCGGTAGGCTTTGGGCAGAAACTCGGAAAACAGACGTTCAGCGGCCTTGCGCGGGTGGATCGGCGCTTGGCCGGGCTCCATTCCGAACAGACGGTAATGCAGCGAAGCTTGGTTGGGAGTCGGCGGGTCGCGGTCTTCGGTGACGGTGAGGCTGTAGAAGTCAATCGGCTCCGACCCGTTGACGATGGCGATCGAGTGCAAGCCTCGCGCGAGGTTCACGGTCTGTGTGCGAGCGGTTGCGCCGCCGTTCTTGTCCACTGAATATGACAACTCGCCAACGACCACGCCGTCGACCTCGAGTTCGACCGTGAACGCCGTCACCGGCGGCCTCTCCACCGAGACGCGCAGCGCGTAGGGCGCTTCGGTGAGGATCGACGCCTGAACGCTGACCTTCTGGCCCGGTTCAAGCGCACGCTTCGGCTTGCCCTTCACGAAATTCGCCTTCGTGGTCGGGGCGAGTTCGTGGGACAGCCAGACTCGGTTCATCGGCGGCGAAACGACCGCGCGGTCCACCACCACCTGCGCGGCTTCCATATAGCGCTCGATCATCAGCGGCGGCAGGTAGAGCGTGGCGCCGTTGGTGTCAAAACCGGCGCCGCCGGCCTCGTCCGCTGAGAACAGCGCGGCGATTTCTAGATTGACGCCGAACAGGTCACGGACGGTGTTGCGGTACTCGCGCCGGTTCAGCCGACGCGGGCCGACGTAGCCGGCGTACTCGCCGGTCGTGCAGCCGGTGGTCTCAAGCCGCTTCATGATCCAGTCGGCCACCATCAGGCGGTCGGACTCGGAGATCTTGGCGTCGCCCGGAGGCATGGTCCGGTTGTGCAGTTGCGTAGCGACATCTCGCCAGAGCGTGCGGCGGGTTTCGACGTCGGCGACGTCGTCGCTTTTGAGGAAGTCGTGGCGGTTTTTCGCGTCGGCCGGGTTGTGGCAGGCGGCGCAGTTTTCCATCAGCACCGGGCGGATGCGCTCAGTGAATAGCGCGGCGTCCTCGGCCGCCGGCGCCTGGTGCGCTGCGACAAGGGCTAAGGCCCCGCAGAGCATCCTCGAGATGAGCCCTGCGAGCCCTGAAGAGAGTCGTTTCGATCGCATCTGACGACGCAAAATACCTCGTAGTGTAGTCGATCCTGCGCGGCCACCCGGGGCCTTGTTTCTCAATGCGGTTGGGCGACGCCGGTGAGCAGGTCGCCGGCCGGGGCTGCGCTGTCGAGCGAGGCGACGCGCACCAGCTCCGATTTCACCGGCAGGTCCCCGTGGATCTCCATCCGTACCAGGGCCTGCCAAGCCGTCGGAGCGGGGTCGCCGTCCGGACATAGGGCCTCGAGCACTTGCCGCATCTTGTGGTTGTCGAAGAAGAATTCACCGATTCCGTACGTGCCTTCACTCGACCGGCCCGCCAGGGTGAGCGCTTTGGTGTCACCCAGGTCAAACAGGCTGATCATTCCGTAGTCTTCCTTGGGGCGGCCGTCGGAATCGTAAGCGGTGGCGTATTTGCGCCCGCGCCCTTCGTCAGCCGCTGTGTCGAGGACGCCGCCTTCGACGAACTGGAACTCTCCTCCGCTCAGGTTCGCCAGCGTCCAGTCGTTGATGTGAGGCGAGCCGAGCACGATCATGTTCCTCGTACGCGCCTTCTCCCAATCGAGGAAGCGTCCCTGGGTGAGTCGCGTGCGTACCTGCAAGCGCTCCATGAGGATGCCCACGTGGTAAGCCGTGGCCGCCTCTCCCATTCCGGTATAGCTGTGCTGTTGCACGTGTAGGTAGTGCTGGTCGCCGTCCGTGCCGCCGTTGTTGAGCGAACTGGACAGGGCGCCGTGCAGCGTCGAGGGGATGCGAACGAGGTTTGGGCTCTGCGTGGCGGGGGCGGTCAGGCGCTTGTACAACAGGACTTTGGGGTTGGAGAGGACGACGAGAGTCTCATACTCGGCCGGCCAGGCCAGCAGCTGACCATACAGGTCGCGGACCTGCGAGTTGAGGTCCGCTGCTGCGACCCCCAGCCCTGCGGGCGTATAGCGAGCGACCTGCCAAACGGCCGCTGCAAACACCAGGATGACCGTGGCGGCGGCGACGAGCGCCATGGGCGATGTGCGGCTGGGCGTCTCGACGGCCTGCTGCGCCGGCGTGGGCGCCACGGGCGCGACCGCTTTCTCGATGGCCGCGTCGACCGCAGCCCGTTCTATGAACTCCGGCGCATAGGCGCCGCGGGGCACCTGCACGACGAAAGGTTCGTCGCGCCCTTCATCTTCGAAGTAGCGTTCGAGTCGATTGCGCAGCAGACGAGCCTGGACGCGGACGATGTTGTCCTCGGCCATGTTGTAACCCGGCTTGCGGCCGAATACCTGAGTGCCAACCTCATGCTCTTTGAGATCCTCGAAGCGCCCCTCGCGGGCTTTTTCGCAAATGTGCCGCAGAAATGCCTTGAGCTTGTTGGCCCGGCGGAAATGTTTGCTCTCACAAATGCGCTCAACGAGGGCGCTGTGTTGCTCCGGCGTCATCACGCCACCCCTTGGGAACTGACTGCCTCATTCGTTCCGGATGATCGTTAAATTGTTGATAATAGTAATCCTGCACGGCCCCCGTCCCTGTGAGGTTACTGTAAAATCCCCTGGCCGCAGGGAAGTATAGCGCGCTACTCTTTGGCGACGCAAACACAATGTGGGTATTTGCGCTCAGACAAGCTCGATTTGGAACGAAAAGTTGAGCGAATCCCGCGTCCATGTCGACGGGGGTGGTGAAAACACAGGGGGTCCTATGAGAACGATTCCATTTAGAGTTGGGATCACATTACTTACATGTCTGCTGATCTCCGCGGTCGTGCCGAGTGCGCACGCCCAGGAGCTTCGCGGAAAAATTCAAGGCGTCGTATCCGATGGCGCCGGCGGCGTCATTCCCGGCGCCAACGTGACGTTGACCAACGTCGGTACGTCGGTTGAGACCGAGACGCAAACCAACGCATCCGGACAGTACCTATTCGATTTCGTGCTGCCGGGCGAATACAGCATCACTGTGCAATCGGAGGGCTTCCGCTCCTTCGTTCAGGAAAACATTCGCGTCCAGACGCGCGCGGACATTACCGTGGACGCCGCCCTCGAGATCGGCGCCGTCACCGAGTCGATTACTGTGACCCAGGAGCCGGTCGCGGTGAAGTTCAACTCCACCACGATGGAGACGACGCTCGACACCAAGATGACCGAAGAGCTGCCGATGATTCATCGCCACCCGCTGTTGCTGGCGATGATCGATCCGCAGGTGGTCTACACCAGCGGCTCCTCGGAGCGCAGCGCCTACCACCACTGGGCTGGCAGCCGTATGGACGTCGGCGGAGGCACGGAACTCAAGAACGAGATCCTGGTTGACGGCTCGTCCAACACCTGGGGCCCGAAGACCAACTACGTCCCCCCGATGGACGCGGTCAGCGAACTCAACGTGCAGCAGAACCCGACCGACGCCGAGTTCGGCCACACCGCCGGCGGCGTGCTGAGTCTGCAGATGAAGTCCGGCACCAACGACTGGCACGGCACCGCGTACTACTTCGGCCGCAACCCGAAGCTGAACGCCCGCGCCGACTCATTCAACAACTCGCCGAGCGTCATCCGCCGCAACGTCTGGGGCATCACCTCGGGCAACCCGATCATTAAGAACAAGCTGTTCAGCTACGTCGCTTATGAAGGACAGGACGAGCGCGCACCGGCGAACCTGAACGTCACCGTCCCGACTGCGATGCAGCGCACCGGCGATTTCTCGCAGGCGCTCACGGCCGCCGGCGTCGTGCGGCCGATCTATGACCCGATGACGACCACGTTCGTCGACGGCCAGGTGAACCGCCAGCAGTTCGCCAACAACGTCATCCCCAATTCGTTGCTCGATCCGTCGATGCAGCGGTTCCTCAACTACACCGCGCTGCCCAACACCGTCATCGACGGCATCCCGCAGTATTCGGGCTTGTCGCGAACCACCATCGACGAAAACCAGTGGGGCACGCGCATTGACTGGGAAAAGAGCTCGAACACCCAGATCTACGGACGCTACACCTACGGCGAGCGCGACGCGCTCAACGGCGGTCTGATCTCAGAGCTCCAGGGCGAAGGCACCCCGTCGTCCACGCACAGCAGCGTGATCCATTGGAACGAGATCCTCAGCCCGACGATCATCAACGATTTCTCGGTGT
>JAUIKB010000635.1 GCA_030430975.1 Polyangia bacterium | reverse complement strand
CTTCGCTGGCGGCACCGTGGTGCACGCCTCGTCGGGAATCTCGGCTCTGGTGCTGGCCCTGTATTTGGGCAAGCGGCAGGACTACCCCTCTGAGGCGATGAAGCCGCACAACCTGACCCTGGCGTTCATCGGAGCCTGCCTGCTGTGGGTGGGCTGGTTCGGATTCAACGCGGGCAGTGCGCTGGCGGCCAATGGCCTCGCCGCGGCTGCGTTCGTGAACACGCACTTCGGCGCTGCCGCCGCAGTGGTGGGCTGGCTGGCGATCGAGTGGCTGCGCGACGGCAAGCCGAGCATGCTCGGCGGCATCACCGGCGCGGTCGCCGGTCTGGTGGCGATCACGCCGGCTTCGGGATTCGTGACGCCGATGGCGGCTCTGGTCATCGGGTTCATCGCGGGCGTGTTCTGCTATTGGTCGGTAGCCATCTTGAAGAATCGGCTCGGCTACGACGACTCTCTCGATGCGTTCGGCGTCCACGGAATGGGCGGAACGCTAGGGGCGATTTTGACCGGCGTTTTCGCGAATAGCGCCGTCAATGGTGCGGCGGGAGCCTTGGAAGGCAACGTCGGACAGCTAGTCAACAACACGCTGGGCGTACTGCTAACCTGGGCGTTCGCCGGCGTCGCAACTTTCGTGATCATTAAGCTTGTCGATGTCATGATGGGGGTGCGCGTCGAACTTGCCGACGAGCGCCGCGGTCTTGACGTCAGCGAGCATGGCGAGGAGGCCTACCAGGTCTAAGGCGAAGCGGGGCGGACTCTTCGGGCCGACTTCGTTTCGAGCAATTTGATTCTGCTGAGGAGCTAAGCATGAAGCGCATTGAAGCGATCATCCAACCGTACAAACTCGACGACGTCCGCGACGCCCTCAAAGGCGTCGGAGTCGACGGCATGACCATCTATGACGTGCGCGGCCACGGCCGCCAGAAGGGCCACAAGGAGGTTTACCGCGGACAAGAATACGAGGTCGACCTGCTGCCCAAAGTCAAGATCGAAGCCGTCGTCGCCGACGACCGCGTTGAAGAGACCGTCAAGGCGGTTGTCGATGCCGCTCGAACCGGCAAAATCGGAGACGGCAAGGTCTTCGTTTTCGCCGTCGAAGAAGCGATTCGTATCCGCAACAGCGAAACCGGCGACGCCGCCCTTTAAGGGCGGCGGTCCCGCCGCGATCCTCTCAGAGAAAAGAGGAATACCCCGCCGCCTCGGGATAGGCGGCGGGACGGTGTATTTTGGGTCGAACGAGTTCAGGGCGCCCGCGCTTGTTCGGCTCCGAGACAGACATGGCACAAGGCAGTCCCGCGGACATGACCGACCTCCTATCGTTTCACGCGCAGAGCATGGAGCGGATCAACTCGGCGTTCTTCGAGCACGGCGACGGCATCGCCGCCACACGGGAGCGCTCATCCGCAGTCGACCAGATCGTCTCCGGCCTTTTTGAGCGATACTGGCCCGAGTCCGAACGCGAAGGCTGCGCGGTGCTCGCCGTGGGCGGCTACGGGCGGCAGGAGTTGTTTCCCTACTCTGACGTCGATCTGCTGTTCTTGTTCGACAAAGAGGCCGCCGCCAAGCGCAGCCAGGAGCCGCTGTCGGAACTGCTGACCGCGCTGTGGGACGCCCAACTCCGGATCTCGCAGTCGGTGCGAACCATCAGCGAGCTCGGACGACTCGCCGACGGCAACTCCGAGCTCCACATCAGCCTGCTCGACCTGCGCTTCCTCACCGGCGATCGGGAGGTCTACGACCAGTTGGCCCACCGCCACTTGCCGCGCTTCTTCGTGCGCGAGCGCAAGTCGCTAATCCGCAGCCTGATCCGCCTGGCCGAAGATCGTCACGCCGAGTTCGGCGACACCATCTACCACCTCGAGCCGGACATCAAGGAAGGCCCGGGCGGCCTGCGAGACCTGCAACTCGCCTGCTGGGTCGGCCAGCTTGCTCACATCGACGCCGAGCATATCCCCGCCTGCGGAGAACACATCCCGTCGGACCTGCGCGCCGGGCTTGATGAAGCGCGACCGTTCTTGTTTGCGCTGCGCTGCTATCTGCACTACTTCAGCGGACGCGACAGCAACCGCCTACCCTTTGACTTACAGGACACTATCGCGCACGACGGCTCGGGCAAGGCTTTCCGGGAGGTTTCCGGCGCGGCGGACTGGATGCGCGACTACTATCGCCACGTTCGCTCGATCCGGCGCGTCGCACAACGTGTGATCGATGAGCAGGCCGCTTCGCGTGCGTCGTTGTTTTCGGTGTTGCGCAACCGCCGATCGAGCCTGTCGAACCGCGACTTCTCCGTCACCCACGGCCGCGTGTTCCTGCGCTACAGCCAGGCGATCGAGGCCGAACCGCAGATCGTGCTGCGGCTATTCCGGTTTCTTGCACGGCACGGCCTGCCGCTGGCGCCGGCGACCGAGCGGCTGCTTGCCGAAGGCTTGCCGCACTTCCGCAAGTGGGTCGAAGGCGAGGGGGGCCAGTGGTCCGCCATCGCTGACATCCTGGTGCAGCCGCGCGCCTATGAAGCGCTCAGCGCAATGCACGACACTGGCGCGCTGTACGCCCTGTTCCCCGAACTCGAGGCCATCGACTGCCTGGTCATTCGCGACTTCTACCATCGCTACACCGTCGACGAGCACACGCTGCTGGCCATCCGCACGCTGCACCGCATCGCCAAAAAGGAAGACGAGCTCAGCAAGCGCTTCGCGCGTCTTGCTGAAGAGCTCGAAGCGCCCGCCAACCTCTTTTTCGCGCTGCTCTACCACGACGCAGGCAAAGGCCGCGCCGAGGAGCGACACGTTGAAGCCAGCGTCGACGCCGTCGAAGAGGCGATGGAGCGCATCGGACTCGACAAACGCGACCGCCGGCAGGTGCGCTTCCTGGTCGCGCAGCATCTGACGATGTCGCAATTCGTGACCAAGCGCGACATCTCCGACCCGGAGACGATCGAGGAGTTCGTGGGCATCGTCGGCACCATCGAAAACCTGCGCGCACTCACGTTGCTGACGTACGCCGACACCTCCGCGGTCAACCCTCGCGCGATGACCGACTGGCGCAAGGAACTGCTCTGGCAGCTCTACATGTCGGCCTTCAACCGCCTCACCGGCGAAACCGGCGATTTGCGCATCGGCGAGCGCGCGGCGTCGCCGATCCTCGAGCAGGTCGAAGATGCCGACAACCGGGCCGGACTGGCTGCGTTCCTCGAAGGCTTTCCCGAGCGCTACCTGCGCACACATACCGCCGAGCACGTACTGGCGCACTACGAACTGAGCAAGAAACTCGCCGAGCGATCGGCGGCGGCGGACGTGCAGCGGCGCGACTCTTTGTACGAAGTGACCGTACTGGCCTGGGACCGGCCATTTCTGTTTGCCGGGCTGTGCGCCGGGCTGGCCGGAGCGGGCCTCAACATCGACCGCGCCGAAGCGTTCTCTAACGACCAGGGGCTGGTGCTCGACACCTTCACCGTCTCCCCCGCCGACGGCATGGCAGTGGAGCTTGACGAGAGCGAGCGCCGGCACTTGGCGCGTTCGCTGCGCCGCATCGTCGACGGACGCGAGGACGTGCAGCAGATGCTCACCCGGCGACGGCGTTTCTTCAGCCCGCGCGGGCGAGCGCCGCTGGACCCCGAGGTGTCGTGCGACAACGAAACCTCTTCGCGAGCAACGATCTTTCACATCATCGCCGAAGACCGCACCGGGCTCCTCTACGACCTCACCAGCGCCTTTTCCCGGCATGGATGCAGCATTGAGGTCGTCCTGAGTGAAACCCAGGGCCGGCGCGCGATCGACGCCTTCTACGTCGTCGCCGAAGGCCGCAAACTCAACGCCGACGAGTCCGACAAACTTCTGGCGGATCTGCGCGGCGCCTGCCGCTCCAAGGCCGCTTGAAGGCGGACCCGCGGGTTGCCCCGACAGCGGCCGGGCCGGTACCATGGTCAGCAAAGCTCTGTTTGCAGCTAAACAGAAACGGCTGGGTCCGTTTTAACCGGATCTCAATAGGGCCGCAATGTTGCTGGAACAAGGCGACTCGATGCTGAGAAGGAAGACTTCGCGCAGAGCGCACTCTTTGTGTAGCTCTGCTGCGGGGATCTTCCCTAGACCGTGACTGCTTCGCATCCCAGACTCCCGTCGTCTGCCGCCGTCGCCGCACAAAGCCGGCAGAGACAAGGAGCGTGGAGCAGGGTCCCTCGAATCGAACGAGTCGCCGTGGCCTATTCGCAAGGACGCAGCGGCGATCATACGCCTTCCGAGACGCAAACAGAGGAGAAGCCGTGAAGAACAGCAGCGTTCATTACTTCGTCCGTGAAAAAGACGCCGCCAAGGGGTACTCGACCGGAGTCTCTCTGCACGGTCACACGATGCACTCGCAGGAGAGCACGGCCTTCGTCGGGCGCATAGCCCGCAAGTCCAAGCTC
>JAUIKB010000634.1 GCA_030430975.1 Polyangia bacterium | reverse complement strand
GGAGTGGGACATGCGCTGGGACAAGCGGCTGATGCATCATCTGACGCCCGAGCCGCTATGGCTCGGGTTCGCTCCCACCGCGTTGGGGCAGTCGGATCGACACGAATCGATGGCCCGTGTTGAGGCGGCGTTTGCACGAGTACTCGCCGTTGCGAATCGTCCAGCAGCCCGCGACGAAGCGACGCTCGGCGTGCTCGGCGCTCGGACATTCGAGCAGGCGAAAATCCTGATGCAGCTCCGCGACTATCCCGCGGTCGAGAAACTGGTCGTGTTGTTGAAGCAGATCGATCCGAGTGACCCCAGGCTGGTCCAACTCGAGAGCGCGCTAGCAGCGCGCAAAGCGAGGCTGGCAGCTCGCTAGGGCGCGTCCCGGTGCGCCGGGCGGATCCCTCGGTGAGCAGGACGCGTATCGTAGTTCACCCCGCTCAGTCCGGAGCCATCGCGATTTGGCTGTCGATCCAACGCAGATAGCCCGGTGAGCCGTCCGTCAACGGCACCGCGATGATCTCCGGCTCATCGTAAGGGTGAGCGTCCAAGAGCCACGTCCTGAGCGCGTCGAAACGCTCACGGGTCGTCTTGATCAGCAGTTGACACTCCGGGTCATCGTGCACAGCATGTTCCCAGGTGTAAAAAGAACGCACTCGGGGGAGGATGTTGACGCATGCGGCGAGCCGCCTTTCGACCAGCGCGCGCGCCAGCCGCGGCGCAGGATCCGAGGCCTCGTCACCGGGCGGCGCCGTGCACAGTACCAGCAGGTAGTCACTCGGTTCCGGCATGGAAGCAGCCTACACCCGCGGGGCGGCTGGAAGCGGAAAACGTGTTCAATCACGGGGACTTTCGTGCGACACTTCGCGCGGGAGCGGGATGATGGCGGCTGCGACGGGCATGGCGGAACAATCGGGTCAGCTAGCGCCGGCGGCGAGCGAACGTCCGATGCTGATCTTTGTCAGCGACATCCATCTAACCGATGCGCTGCACGGCTCGTCGATTCCCAAGTCCGACGTCTTCGAGCGGTTTTGGATCCGCATTCAGGCGGCGCGAGGTCATCGCCCCGCGCATGTATGCTTTGTCGGCGATCTGTTCGACATCGTGCGCAGCCCGAGCTGGCTCGAGGGTTCGATGCGCCCTTATCACGCGCCGGGCGATGCATTAGCCGCAGCAGTAGACGGTATCGTGAAGCGCACGATCGAGCGCGAGCGGGGGTTCTTCGACGCGATCCGTAGTCGCGTGGAGAGCGGCGAGCTCACCGTTCACTACGTGCTGGGCAATCACGACCGGCTGCTGGCGCACGCGCCGGCAGCACGCCGCCGAGTATGGAAAGCGCTCACCGGCAAGCGGCGCGATGTGGTGTTTCCTTCCGAGGTCGTCTTCGAAGACCACGGTGTGCTCGCGTATCACGGGCACCAGGGCGATCCGATCAATCACGCCAAGGGCGCTGACGCGACGATCGGGGACGCGATCGGTTTAGAACTGATCGTTCGCTTCCCGCGCGTGGTGGGCGACCTGCTCGGCTACGACGAGCCCAAGTTGGAAGACATCGACGACGTGCGGCCGATCTATGCGGTGCCGGCCTGGGTACGCCAGCTCGGTGTGATGCGTCGGGAACTCTTGCGGCCCGCTGGTGAGGCGTGGTCGGGCCTGGTCGAGGACTTTCTCTCCCAAGACTTCGTACGTCGATGGATGCGACGGCAACACAAGCTGGTCGGCCTAGATACCGGAAAGAAATTAAGACTAATGCTCGAGCTGTCGACGACGCGCGTGATGGCGCGTGGTCACGATCAGCGGCTGACCAAACTGTACCGTATCCTGCAGCACGGCTTTGACGGGCGCATGGCGCGCGCCGGCGCCGACCAACTCGCTAATCGCCCTGGGCTGCGATATGTGGTCAATGGCCATTCGCATTTCGCATCCATGCAACCGCTCGGTCAGGTCGAGGGGCGACCAGCGGTCTATTTCAATACGGGGACATGGCGGACGGTGCACCAAATCGGTTGCGAAACGACCGGTCGGCCGAGTTTCCTGCCGTATGACGCAATGAGCTATCTGGTGTTCTTCCCGAGTGACGACCCGCTCGGTCGGGATTACGAATGGTGGACCGGCGCGATGGTGGCGCACCCGCGGGCGTCGGGCAGTGGATCGTCACCCCTTAGCGCTGATACAAATGGGTCAGCATGAGCGGGCGGAGTGTACAGCGGCTCACCCAGTGCGCTATAGACCGTAGCGGAGAGTGTATTGCAAAGCCGTAAGGTCGTCGTAGTCGGGGGGCTGCCTGAATCCGTCGACGTCGTCCTGGGACGTTTGAGCACGCGCGGTTACGAACCGGTGCACGCGGCGTCGCTTTCTGCCGCGCACGAAGCCATCGCCTCCGAGCGTCCTCACCTGGTGCTGGTCTGTTTGCCTGTCGAGGGCGCTGCTGGCGGTGAAGTCATCGAGGCCATCCATCGCGTGGATGCCGGCCTGCCGGTCGTCGTGGCTGGTCAGGACGGCGCGATACAGTCGGCCGCTGACGCGTTCCAGGTCGATGCGTTCGAGTACGTGGAGGACCCGGTCGAAGGACTACCGGAATTGCTTGCGGCGGTCGGCGTCGCGCTCGGGTCACGGCGCGGTGACGTACAGCTGCGCTATCTGCGCGAGAAAGAAGCCGCCCACGCCAACCTCTTCGACATGGTGGGCGACAGCGATCCGATGCGCGAACTCAAGCGGGTTGCGGCTCAGCTGTGTCGCCGGACGTCCAAGGGTCGCGCGCCACCGATCCTGGTCACCGGCGAGACGGGCACCGGCAAGGGCCTGGCTGCGCGCTGCATCCACTACAACGGTGCGCGTCGAAACAAGGCGTTCGTCGAGGTGAATTGCGCCTCGACATCGGTCGATCTGATCGAAAGCGAATTGTTCGGACACAGCGCCGACAATCAGGGCGACGCGCCGGTGTCGACGGCCGGTTACTTTGAGATGGCTAACGAAGGCACGCTGTTTCTACGGCAGGTCGATGCGCTGTCCCCGGACGTGCAGGCCAAGCTGATCACGGTGATCGATCAGAAGCGGGTGACGCCGCTCGGTGGTGGCAACTCATTCCCGGTCGACGTGCAGATCATCGCGTCCAGTCAGCAGAACCTTTCAGACTCCGTGAAATCCGGAGAGTTTCGCGCGGATCTCTACCACCGGCTGAATGTCGTCACGGTGCAGATCCCGCCGCTTCGCGCCCGCGGCGGCGATGTTCTGCTGCTCGCCTACCGGTTCCTCAGCCTGATGAGCCGGGAGTACGGCATGCCTGCGCCGACGCTGTCCCAGGCGGCGGAGAGCTATCTACTGTCGCAACGCTGGCAGGGCAACGTGCGGGAGCTGCGCAATCACATCGAACGCGTGGTTCTGCTGGCGCGCGGTGACGTGATCGAGCCCACCGACTTTGAGCCGCCGCGGTCGTCGATTCCGCCCAGCTCACGGCCGCCGACGATGGCGCCTCCGTCGAATCGCCTGACCGTTACGTTGCCGCCCGAGGGCGTTCCGCTCGAGGACGTTGAAAAAGAGGTCATCCGGCAGGCGCTCGATCGCTGTGACGGGAATGTGAGCCGTGCGGCACGTTACCTGAGCATCTCGCGACAGACGTTGATTTACCGGATGAAAAAATATGGCATGGCGTCCGGTCGGCCGCCGCCGGTCGAGGCGCCTAACTAGCTCCCAAGTAGAGTCGTCAGTCTAGAGCTTTACGACGTAGGCGATCGGTGGATCGTCGGCGGGACAGTCGGCGACCATCACGAGGGATTTGCCGGGGCGAAACCACGCCAGCCCTTCCCACTGCAGTCGGTACATGTCTCGCGGCAAATAGTCGCGTAGATCGATGCATGTACCTACCGGGCGTCCCTTCAAATCGAAGCGCTGTAGGCCGCGAAACGGCCGTTTGCCGCCCTGTACGAGCAGCACCATCAGCTGCGCGTCGCCGTCCCACACCAGGTCGGTTCCGCGGGGGGTGTCGGCTTTCTTCAGAAGTTTGCGAGACGGGACGAGTTCGATACGGCGTGCTTTCGATTTCTTCTTGGGGTCCGTGCGGATCGACCGAGCCGGCACCGTGTGCGTCATGACCACCGGTCTTGCGTAGCGGTCGGCGAGGCGCTTAGCGGCGCACTTCGGCAAGCGGTCGGCTTTGAAACGCCCGCCCTCCCACAGCGCGGCGATTCGAGCGTCGTCGCCGTCCGGCCGGATGGCGAGCCCCTCCAAGCCGCGTCCGCCGAGCTCGCCGAGCTCGACGTCGTATTCGCACAAAATTCCGTCGTGGGTAATCAGGCAGCGCAGGCGTTCGCTCAACACCGTGACGCGACCGTCCGGGAGCACGTCGACGGCCTCAAGGTCGACCGCGAGTTCGGCTCGGCGCAACTGGTGCGGCTCGGCGTGCTTGAGCTCGATGACTCCGT
>JAUIKB010000633.1 GCA_030430975.1 Polyangia bacterium | reverse complement strand
GACCATCCAGGCACAGCGATGGTGCTGGCGCCTCGTCCCGGCGTCGGTGGTCTGGGCCACCCACTGATCCAGACGGTTCTGCGTTTCACCGCCGAGGACAGCCCGTTTGAGGGTGAAATGCAGCTGCAGCCGGGCTGCATCCTGCAGTTCCCATGGATGACGGTGCCGATGGTCTCACTGATGTGCTGCATCGGAAAGCCGGGCGGCGTGGGTAGCATAGAGTTCGAATCAGCCGATCCTCGCTGCAAGCCGAAGGTTAGGTACGAGTTTCTCGACCACCCGTTGGACCGTTCCCGTGCTGTTGAGGCGATGGAGCTCGGATGGCTGCTGGCGCGTCGCGGACCGCTCAGCGAACTCGCTGACTTCTTCTGGCCGAGCGAGCGCGTGCTGAGCGATCGCAAACGAATAGCCGAGTGGATAAATTCCGCGTGCGGATCCGGTTACCATCCGGCTGGCACCGTGCCGATGGGTACCGGCTCGGACGGCGCCGTCGACGAGCGTGGGCACGTCCGCGGTGTGACCGGACTAAGGGTCGCGGATGCGAGCATCATGCCAACCCTGCCGAGTTCGAATACGAACTTAGCGACGATCATGATCGGCGAGCGTTTCGGTGAGTGGTTAGCTAACGGCGAGTGACTCCGTAACCACATGAGGATGTGGTGTACGCGCGCGGAGCGCGCTCAGGCGACGTGGTCTGCTAGTCGGCCGGACGCCGTCTCAAGCCAACACTTTGGGCGAATCCGCCTTCGCACCGGGGCTATCTGCCCGCTATCGCGCGGCGCGCGCTGTGACATTCAAGACAGGCAACTGTCGTTTGCATTCGACATCGCGCGAATGTTTGCTTTTTTGCGGGGACGACTACACTGCGGGTACGCGCTTCCGAAGCGCTTCCCCCTTCCGAGTCTTACCATGCGATTCCCCCCCAACGCCCTTTCGGCGCTGGCAGCGCTCACCGTGAGCCTGGCCAGCATCTCCGCCGTCGCACAGACGAGCGCCACCAAGAATCCAGATTGGATTCGCGACCAAATGGATGAGGACATCACCCCGGTGCCGACAGGCATGGGGGCCTTGTTCGTTCCGGCGATGACGGATGCCTCACTCGAGCCCCCCGTGATCGTGTTCAGCGGCGGTAAGCGCGTCGCTGCGGGTCGAACGGGTGAACGCATCGTGCTGCCGCCGGGTGCGTATCGGATCGTCGTGGGGCAGGGAAAGCGCGACAACCGGGCTGCGGTCGAGGTACGAGTGACCGAGGGCGTCACCACACCGGTTGAGCCGTTTTACGGCGCGGTTCGCATCAGCATCGCCGACGAGGACGGTAAGGCCGTCAACGAGACGTACGTGATTTCGACCGCCGACGGTCAAAAAGTCTATGGTCCGCGCGACGTCAGCAATGATCCAGAAGCAGATTTGAATACGACGTGGATACTTTCGCCCGGAAAGTATGTCGTCAGTCTCGGGTCGAGCCCGCTGGCGCGCCGAAACTCGATGGCGTTCGCGGTCGTCTCTGGCGCCACGGCTGACTACCGCATCGTGGTCGATGACGGCGATGTGGTGCGCACGGAGTTCGGCGAGGCGGAGTTCGAAGCCAAGCCCAGCATTTGGCGGCTTCGGTGGGTGCTCGGCGGTGAGGGGAGCGGGAACATTCGAGAAAACCAGTTCACGGGCTTCAACGGCACGTCCCTCACCGTGAATGCGTTCTCCCGACTCGAGGGAGGCATCGACACCGGCCCGCACCTTGCGTTGTTGACGTTCAACGTGAATCAAGCCTTTGTCGGATTGGATAGCGAGTACGGCTCGGACGTGCCTTTCCGCACTCTTACGAATGAGGCGGAGGCGGAGCTGCTGTACACGTTCCGCGCCGGCGGCATTCTAGGGCCCTACGTGCGCGGCTTAGCACGGACCGGGTTTGCCGAAGACCACTACATGCCCGACGGCGATGTGTTGATGAACACCGTCGACAAGAACGGTCGCTTAATCCAGCGCAGCTCTGCCGGTCTCGGCGACAGGGTGCGACTGACCGAGGCGTTCTCGCCGCTCACGTTTCAGGAGGGTGCCGGCCTCTCGCTAACGCTGCTCGACTCGCGGACGTTCACACTGATCGGGCGTGGCGGTGTTGCCGCGCGACAAGCGCGCTACGACAACGCGCGCTTCGTAACGGGTCGCAACGGTCAGGTCGTAACGCTCGAAGAACTCGACGACAACGCGAAGTACGGCGGAGAGATAACAGCCGTCGGCGGCCTCCGGATCGGTACCTCGTTTACGTACGAGACGCGCTTTGACTCGTTCATTCCGTCGGCACAACTGATCGATGACGATAAGTTTCGTCCGATTTTCCGCTGGGACAATACGGTGGCACTGCGCGTGAGTCGGGCGGCCTCGGCCGTCTACAACTTTTCCTTGCGTCGGGACGAGGTTCAGCTCGACGACCTGCAGGTTTCCCATGGCATGGCGATTCGGCTGCAGCACGTGCTGTTCTAGGAGTGCTCATGTTCCTGAACCACATCACATGGACTCACTTCACTCGGAGAACGAGAACGCTCTTGGGCGTCGTCGGGTGCGGCCTGATCGTGGGGCTCGCTAGCGGGTGTACCGCGAACACCCGCGGAGCCGACGACGCGCTCAGCTACGAAGAAGACCCGGAAGAGCGCCTGATTCAGTATCGCGCCGCTCTGCGCTCGCTGTCGAACCATCCGTACGCGGACCAGGCCTCGTCAGAGTTGGCACGGGCTCAGAGCTGGCTCGAATCGTTGCAGAACCGCAACGTCGATTTGGACGACGACGACGAGCGCAGCCTGTTCGAACTCAAGCTGCGGGCGATCAAAGGCGAACTCGTCAAGGTTCGTTCGTTCTACAGCCGCCGGGAGGCCGAAGCGGCGCTGGAGTCGGCAAGAGCTGACTTCCAAGAGCGGTCCGAGACCGCACAGACTTTGCGACGCAGGCGCCGCGGGAACTGAAGGCGGGATAGATCATGTCGATTATTGTGAATTCGCTGAAGACAACGTTCGTATTGGGCCGTGCCACTGGCGCGATTGCCGGTGTGCTTGCCGTCACGGTCATCGCGGGCTGTGGCGCCGGACCGAGACCGCGTGTGCTCACCAACGCTCAGTCGCTCATCGAACGCGACCAAACGGATGAGCTGGAGACGGTCAAGCCGAAGCTCATCAAAGAGGCTCGCGAGTACCTGCGCAAGGCTGAGATGTACTACCAGCGCGGCAACAACGAGAAAGCGTCGCTGTACGCTCACCTAGCCACGCAGCGCTATCAGACCGCGGAAAACTTCGTCGGCCGCACGTCTGCCGTGCAGCTGACCAAGGTCATGAAGCGTGGTGCGAGCGAAGCCGATGACAATGCCCGCCGCGAAGAAGAAGTCGCCGACGAGCTGGCTCGACTGCGCAAGACCGACGAACGTATTCAGCAGATCAATATTCAGCTCGAGGCGGACGACGACACGCCGCCCGAGGCCAACGGCGCAAAAAAGAACCTGGTGGCCGCGCGGCAGAAGCAGTCCGACGCCATCGGGGCCGGAGCGCCATCCAAGGCTCCCAAGGAATATGACCGCGGCAAGGCGCTGGTCGACAGCGCGCTCGAATCGATCGAGCTCGGTTTGTACTCCGAGTCGAGCCAACAGAGCGGCCAGGCGATCGGTGCGTTCGACAGCGCTATCCGCGCCGCTGAAAAGGCCGACAAGGCGAGCGCGAAGGCCAGCAAGACCAAGGCGCCGGTGCCGCGCGGTCCGTCGGCTGCGGACATCGCCAAGTCCGCAATCGCCGCCGCCGAAGACGCCCGAGTCGATGCTGTCCGACGTTCAGGCCCGACCGATCCCGCGTTAAAGTCGCCCGATCAGTTACTCGCCGCCGCACGTCGGGCGGTCAAGCGCCGGGACTACAAGCGCGCGACGTCCAAAGCTGGCAAGGCTGAGAAACGCTACGAAGCTATCGAGGGCAGCGCGGCCGTTGCGGCGTCCGATTCCGGCGGCAGCGATGCGCTCAAGAAGCTCGCAGAAGCCAAGATCGTCGATCTACAGTTCAAGCGCGGCGAGCTACTCGGCCTATCCGTGAACGAGACGTGCGGCGGCACGTGGAAAGAGTTCGAGGCGATCCTGGAACTCGCGGACAAGCGCTACGCGGTAGGCGACTACGCCCGGGCATACGAGTTCGCGATCCGTGCTGCCGAGCGACTCCGTAAGTGCGAGCCGGGGACAGTCACGGCGTCGGTCCAAAAGAAAGCTGACCCGGCAGACGATGCTGCACGGAAAAAAGCAGCCAACGCCGTTCGTAAGGCGCAGGTAGACGTCGCCAGCGCGGCAACCCGCGACCCGTCGGACGAAAGCCTGGCGCAGGCTCGCGTGCTCGTAAAAACCGCGGAGCGTTGGTACGAGCGCAAGGATTACGACCAGGCGGACGCGACC
>JAUIKB010000632.1 GCA_030430975.1 Polyangia bacterium | reverse complement strand
GCAATCGATGGCGTATCGCAAGTCGTGGCCTGGCCGGTCTTCGACGAAACGAATGAGGTCTCGGCGCGGCGTCGGCAACGGGGGACCAAGCTCATCGGCGAGTTCACAGATGGCTTGCACGACCGCGAGATTGGTTTGCTCCGACTCACCGCCAAGGTTGTAAGTTTGGCCGATCGTTCCGGCATTGAGTACCCGCCATAACGCGCTCGCGTGGTCGTCGACGTGGAGCCAGTCGCGCACGTTTTCACCCCGGCCGTACACCGGCAACGGCTCGCCAAGGAGTGCATTGATCGTCATCAGTGGGATCAGCTTTTCCGGGAACTGAAAAGGTCCGTAGTTATTGGAGCAGTTGGTGACCAAGATCGGTAGCCCGTAGGTTCGATGCCACGCGCGAACCAGGTGGTCCGATGCCGCCTTTGACGCGCTGTACGGAGAACTGGGGTCGTACGGGTGCGACTCGGTGAACGGTGCATCGTCAGCTTCCAGCGAGCCGTAGACTTCGTCTGTCGAGACGTGGTGGAACCGAAACCGCTCCCGAGCGGAGCCGGACAGCGTTCGATAATAGCGAAGCGCTGCGTCGAGCAGAACGTAGGTACCGCCGATGTTCGTGTCGATGAACGTTCCCGGGCCATCGATCGAGCGGTCCACATGCGACTCGGCGGCGAGATGAATGATGGCGTTGGGCGCATGCACGGCTAGGACGCGGTCGACTTCTGGACCGTTGCAAACATCGACCTGCTCGAACGCGTATCGGTCGTTACCGGCGACGTCCGCCAGCGCATCCGGGCTAGCGGCGTACGTGAGCTTGTCGACGTTCACGACTTCCGTATCCGTTTCGCGCAGCATGAATCGGATGAGTGCCGACCCGATAAACCCTGCGCCACCTGTGACAAGAGTTTTCAATTCGCGACCTCGTGGTTGAACGGTGAAGTCAACTCGGCAAGGCTCGGGAACTCTTGATCCCGCTGATTCAGCGAAGTCGCTGAAGCGTCGAACGGCCAGCTGATGCTCAGCGCTGGATCGTTCCACTTCAGCCCGCCCTCGTGTTGGGGTGAATAGTACTGGCTCACTTTGTACAAGACCTCTGTATCTGGGGAGAGCGTGCAATATCCGTGCGCAAAGCCGACCGGGACGTAAATCTGCTTCCAATTCGCGGCGCTGAGCTCGACCGCAACATGTTGGCCAAAGGTTGGGGAGCCCAACCGGATATCTACGACCACATCCAGTACCGCACCGTGGCTCACGCGCAACAGTTTGGCCTGCGCGAAAGGTGGTGCCTGAAAGTGCAAACCCCGGAGCGTGCCGGTGCGCTCCGAACGCGCGTGGTTGTCCTGCACCCAGCCGTGGTTGACACCGGCGTCGCGAAGAACGGAGTCCCGAAACGTTTCGGAAAAGAAGCCTCGCTCGTCGCCGTGCTTGCGGGCCGAGATGATCTTAACATCAGGAATGTCAGCGTCGATGATGTCCACGGGATACGGAGCCTATCCCAATCCTTCGTAGGCACCACAAGAAGTCTAGCGACCGTTTCCACACTTCGTGCACGGTTGCGAAAGCGGGACCTGTGCTCTACGCTCCGCCGGGTGAGTGGGCGTCAGGTTCTGTTCATCGCAGACCAGTTCGACGACAGCGCACGCTCAGACACGGACGGGTACGTCGGTGGCGCCGAGCGCACCGACGCTGCGATTCTCGGTGCGTGTCCCTTCGTACTGACGGCGCGCGCCGCGGAAGACGTTGACGTAAAGCTGTTGCGCGCAGCGGACCTGATCGTCATCGGAAACTGGACCGACCCGGATCCGACTCTGGTCGACGAGCTGTTTCGCCTGCGTAAGCATATTCTCTTTGAGCATGATGTCCGCATCTGCCAATGGCGTGGAAATTTCCTGGCGAGCAAAGACTACGTTCATCAGAAGTATCAGCTGTGCTGGTGTTCAAAGCTACAGGTTGAGCGCCTAGTGGCTTCAGCGGTTGGGACTGTTTTTTTGACCGACCGACAGCGGGCGGTGTACCAGAAGAGTCCTTTCTTTGAGTCGGGTCAGACGGCCGTACTCGGCTGTTCCGTGTTTGACGAGAGCCTGTTTGCACAGGGCAGCAATACCCGCAGCGGGGCGTGTATCCTGGGATCTGGCAACACGATAAAGGGAACGCAGCGCGCGCTGCGCTACTGCCGCGAGCTTGGCATGAAACCCGTCGTGATCCGCGACATGGAGTACGGCGAAACGCTAGAGGTCCTTCGACGGAGCGCTCTGTTCGTCTACCTTCCGGAGGCGCTCGAGCCAGCAGGTCGGATGCCGGTTGAAGCGCGGATGGCTGGATGCGACGTGGTGGTCAATCCGCACGTGGGCGTGGCTGGCGAACCATGGTGGCGGCAGGATCGCGCGGCGGCCGAGGCGTTTCTGCGCGACGCGCCGCATCGCTTCTGGCGGTTGGTGAGCGAGCTCGAAAGCGCACGGCCGCCGCTCGCCCAACAGCTTGGTGGCTATGGGGTGCGGCGCCTAGCGCGGGCGGGGCTCGCAGTATCGTCGGCCGTGCGGACTCGGCGACTTCACGTAGCGAAGCGGCGCTCGCCGGGGAGTAGAGTAGCGGGTAGAACCGAACGCTTCGACGCCTGGTAGGGCGGCTAGTTCTCAGCGAGCGCGCGTCTATAGCAGTCGATGGTCCGGCGTGCGCACGCCTGCCATGTGAACCGAGCCGCGGCTGTGATGCCGGCGCGCGACAGGCGCTGCCGCGTGTGTCCGTCATGAACAACACAGTGGAGTGCCTTGGCGGTTTCTTCCACGTCGTCGCCGCCGATGTGAATGGCGGCGTCGCCGATGACTTCACTCAGCGAAGCGCGCTTCGTCGTGACGGTCGGTGCCCCACACGCCATCGCTTCGAGTGCCGGGAATCCGAATCCCTCGTACAGGGTGGGGAACGCATGCGCGAGGCAGCGTCGATACAGCGCCGGAATTGCCTGCGCCTCAACGTAGCCCAGAAACTGGATCTGTCGTCGCACGCCGGCGGAAGACGCAACCTGCTCAAGGGTCGCTTTGGCACCGGCCAGCTTACCGACAAACACGAGGTCCACGTTGCGGTGGCAGTTCGACGCGGCGAAGGCCGCCACCAAGTGCTCGAGGTTCTTACGCGGGTCACCGCCACCGATGCACATCACATAGGGTCTGTCGGAGCGCCGCAGGTTCATCACGACGTCGGCGTCCGTAGGCTGCTGCTCTGGTTGGTACTGACCGTGGTCGATGCCGTGGTGGATGACGTCGATGCGCCGGGCATCGACGTCGAGCAGGCGCGTTAGGTCGCGGCGTGTCGTTTCACTGATAGCGATCACGCGCCGCGCACGTCGGTATCTGCGTAGTTCGATTCGCCGGTGTAGTTCTCGCTGAATACCGAAAGGTCCCAGGTACTGTTTGGGAAAGATGAGCGGTATCAGATCGTGGCAGGTGACCACGTGCGGCACACGCAGCCCGATCGGGGTGCCGCGTGCCTCCGTCAGATGCAGCAGCCGTGCACCGGTTCGATGCACAGTGCTGGCGAGTCTAAGGCGGCGGTGGCGAGCCATACGCTGGTCGACGGCGCGGTCAGGTGACAGGTCTTTTCGGCCCGCGTACACCGGCTGGGGGATCGTAGCGGTCGACGCCGGGCCAGCCGGTGCGACCAGGCCAGCGATCGAGAGGTCGCCGGGGTGTTCGGCGGCCAGGGCGCGGCCCAACTCGTATGCGTAGCGACCGATACCGCGGAAGCGCGATCGGGTGTCCATCGGTGTCAGGTCGAACAATACGTCCATGCGAGCCGACTCGGTCTGCGCCTTACTGGTTGAAGCGTGCTGCGATGGCTCGAACGGCGGCACGCGGCGACACGCGGAGACTCTGCGCGAGCACCCAGTTCTTTGCGCCTTGAATTGCGACCGGCGTACCGGAGTGCATGGCCCGATAGCCATGTTCGGCGACGGAGCGAGCGTCTGCAACTCCCGCTTTGAAGAGCAGGCTCTTGTCATTGGCCGCGGTCGTCGCGAAGTTGGTTTCGGTCGCGCCGGGGCAATGTGCCGTCACAGTGACGCCGGTGCCCCGCAACTCCTCGGCCAGCGCGTTGCTGAGAGACGTCACGAAAGCTTTGCTCGCGAAGTAAACGGCCTGCAGCGGCCCGGGCATGAGACTGGCCGTACTGGAGACGTTCAGAACTCTACCGTGGCCACGGCTCACCATCCCCGGCAAGAAAAGTCTGGTCAGTTCGGTAAGGGCCACCACGTTGAGTTGGATCATTGCGTGATCAACTTCCCAGTCTCTTTCGTGGAATTTGCCCTGGCCGCCAAACCCGGCGGCCACCGGGTCACGGCCCTGCGGGGCGACATGGCCGACCCGCCGACGGGCGATGAGCGCTTCGCCGTCGTCCTCGTCGCCTACAACACCTTGTTCAACCTCGTC
>JAUIKB010000631.1 GCA_030430975.1 Polyangia bacterium | reverse complement strand
GCGAGGAGTAGTTTGGCACGCATGAGTTGATTTTCCTTATGGGCTTACTCGGCAGACGGCCGAACGTCGAAATGGTCGTGAGTTTGAAACGTACGGCGCAATAGGTTGTAGGCTGCGACGACCGGCGCCTCGGTCGACGCCGGATCGATCGAGACCTGTCCGTCGCCGTCGACGTCCAGCGCGGCGAAGTCGACGCCGTCGAACAGCGTGTCGCCTTCCTGTGGGTCCTCGGTCAGCAGGCGGACGCCGAGCCGCTCGGTCGACGCCTCCTTTAGCTCGAAGTCAAACGGCGCGCCAATCAGCTGGCGACCCTCCGGGGAGTCGATGATTACGGAGAACTCGACCGTCGCGGCGTCCTTCGTTGCGGTGCCGCTCAGCAGCGCTGTGTGCCCCATGAGCGGATCCGCGGCGGCGACACCGTCCGCCTCTGTGGCGCGAACAAAGGTGAAGTTCGCGCTCTGATAGGAACCCACCAGCAGCGTCGCCGTGCCCAGCGTGGTCGAGCCGTCGAGCCAATCGAGCTCAAAACGGCCGCGCAGCTCTCCGGTCACGTCGCCACCCTGAAAGTGGCCGGGATGTGCGTAGGCGCGGGGAACGATCAGGTCCGAAACCTGTCGCAGAATCGACGCGCTGTGCGCTTCCCCCGCGATGGTGAACGCCAGGTCTGACACCATCACACGTGCAGTCGTTAATTCCACCCGGTAACCTAGGTCGGTGTTCACCGCGGTAACGCCGCTGGGGTCGACCCACACCGGGCGCCTGACGCGAGGTGCCTCTTCCGGCTCCGCGCACGCCTGCACGATGCACAGCGTCACCCCGAACACCGCAGCCGTAGCCAGTGCCTTCACCGTCGCGGTCTGCGAAGCACCCGTGCACCTCCGCGTGGTGGCGGGACCGAGGCGTCGAGGGTGGGTTAGCAGCGGTGGGAACGGCATGATGCGCCGTGGTAGCACGAACTCGTACGTTCGTAACACCGATACGTCCCTCTTTGTTCTCATCGCCCGCATTCGCGAGATCTCCGAAGTCGAGCGACTGCGGTCCAAAAGACCAACCGACCGAACGTTGGGGAGCGTGGCCACCGGTCACGTACACCGTGCTGGCCACCGAACGCGCGTGGGCGAATCTACGAAACTCGGCTCGCCCCTCAGCAAGCTGACGCGGTCGGCCTAGGCGACCTTGCCTATCGACATCCCGTCTTGCGCGCTTCGCGCTGGCTCTCCCCGAGCGGCACATTCGGCCGATCGGTTCCAGCCTGATCGGCGAGCTCACACGCTTGCTTATTCCGACCAGCGGCGAGTGCCGCGTCGATCGCAACCGCATACGCGCGATCGTTCTTCCGTACTTTCAGGTTCGCCAACGCGAGCTTCAGACCGCGCTGAGGATCGTTGCCGGCCGCACCGCAAAAAAACTCCGACCCGTGATCCGCGAACGCTTCGGGGAACTTCTCGAGTAGGTCGTCATAGCGAGTCTTGGCGGTCTCAGCGAGACGCTTGGCCGCATCGGGCCGCGTCTTCATGAGCAGCTCGGCGAGGTAGCCGGTTGGCTCCGGGTCAATCGTGGTCTTTCGAATCCGCTCGAGGCGCGCTATCGCGGACTTGACGTCGCCCTCCTCAGCCTCGATTTCCGCTAGGTGTACATTTGCCACGACGTAACTCGGAAGACGCTCAACCGCCGACTGATACAGCGCCTTTGCCAGATCCGGGCGCCCCGCCTGCTCGGCCCACATGACGCCCCGTTGAAACGCGATCCACGCCACCGGCATGGGGGACACGCTGTTGTACGCCGCGAGTGCCTGGAGAAACGTGCGGTCAGCGGCTTCGTACTCGCCCAGCGCGGCTTGGGCGGCGGCGAGCGCCGTCAGCGTGCCATAGTTCGGAGTCTTTTTCGCGCGCGCCTGACGCGCGTCGCGAACGGTCTTCAGTTGCTCCCCCCGCGCCAGTTGGATCGTCTCGACTTTCTGCGCGACGTCGCCGCCTAGCTTCTTCGCCTGGGTCAAGCTCGCCATCGCATCGTCGAATCGATGCACCGCACCCAGCACCGAGGCGTGCATCAGGTGGGCTTTCGGATTGTCCGGCTCCGCTGCGACCGCGGCCGTCGCCAAGCTCAGTGCCTCGGTGAAATCGTCGTAGCTGCCGATGAACTGCGTGCGCGTCAGCAGCAAGTCGATCAAGGGCGCGACCATCAGCAAGCTACCCTTCAGGCGCTTTGCCTGTGCGCGGTAGCTGTTGATCTGGGAGTCTAGATTCCCGAGCGCCACGGTGCCGGAGGTCGTCTGAGCGCCGAACTCTCCGCGCGGAACCGAAGACGGCAGTGGACCCGACGAACCGGGCGGCGAAACCGATGCCGAGGCGGACAGCGGAACCGACGACGACGCTGGCGCGTCCGACGGATTCATGCGTGACCGAGCCATCCAAACGCCAGCGGCGAGCGCAGTGACGGCAAGAGCCCCCATCACTGCTCTGGATACAGGCTCTCGGCTCACGCCGACACCCTACTACACACCGTGATGCAACTCCGCACGACGCGCGTCGCGGCGCCCGATCCGGAGCGCGTACCGGCCGCGACTCAACTCAAGCCTAATTCTTTGAAGCGCGAGCTACTTCGGAATGAGATCCGGCGGCAACAGTCCGCCGAAGTATGCACCGGCGCCGCCGCCTACGACGAGCAGCAGCACGATCAGAAAGATCAGCAATCCCTTGCCGCCCCCTGACTTCGCATCGGGCGTCGGATTGGTCGGTGGCTGCGGTGCGGACACGGGTGCCGGTGGAGTAGGCGCGGCTGGCTGGTGAGCGGCGGTAGCGCTGTGCGCGACGGCGGCGCCCCTGCGGCTGAGCGTGTCCTCTTCGAGCGCCGCGAGATTGCCCGCGGAGAACGACGCCTTGGGCGCGGGCTCCGGCTCGGCTCCCCCGAATCCAAAGGATCCGAGATTCAGCGGCGCAGAACCCAGGTCGACCGGAGCCGCACCGGGCGCGTCGTGCTCCACATCGCCTTGCTCGCCGTCGAGAGACGTAAACTCGAACAGCGCGTCGTCGATGAGGGTGCCGATGATCGAGCCGCGATCGCGCACCGACTTCGGTTTACCCCGCGCCGACAAGGCGTCCTGGACCAGGTTGGCGATGTCGAACGCCGAACAGCTGCGCTCTGAAGCGTGAATGGCTTGCGTCAGGTCCGAAGCAAGTTGACGAGCAGTCTGATAGCGCTGCCCGGGATCCCCTGCCAGCGCGCGCGCCAGGATGGTTTCGACGTGCGCTGGAACGCTCGGATTAAGCTGAGTGATCGGTGGGATGTTCGCAGCCTGTACCTGACGCACCGTCTCCAGATCGGTCTCGCCCATAAACAGACGCCGGCCTGCGAGCATTTCCCACAGAATAATGCCGACCGCGAAAATATCAGTTCGGAGGTCGACAGCGTTGCCTAGCGCAGCCTCTGGAGATAGGTAGCTGAACTTCCCCTTGATGATGCCCGGCTCGCTGCGCTCGAGCTGGCTGTTCGCTTTAGCCAGGCCGAAGTCCACGATCTTGACTTCACCGTACCGAGTGATCAGCACGTTGGGTGGCGACATGTCGCGGTGCACGATGTTTAGCGGAACGCCGTCCTCGTCTTTGCAGTTGTGCGCGTAGTCGAGGCCTTCGCAGATCTTCACGCAGATGAGCAGCGCTTCCTCCACAGGGAACGTCTGATTGCGCTTACGGTAGTGCTCGATGATCGACTTCAGGTCGCCGCCATCGACGTACTCCATGACGATGAAGTAGGTGTTGTCGCCTACGCCGACGTCGAAAACCTGCACGCAGTTCGAGTGCCCCAGATGGGCGCTCAGGCGCGCCTCGTCGAGGAACATCCCGATGAACTGCTTCTTCTCAGACAGGTGCGGCAGAACCCGCTTGATCGCGACCTTCTTCTTAAAGCCTTCGAGACCCGCGCTCTCAGCTCGGTAGACCTCGGCCATGCCGCCAGCGGCTATCTTCTCAATGACGCGGTATCGTTGCTGTTGTTGGGCCATGCACGCTCCGCTCACACCGTGAGCAAGACGAGCGTAGGGCCGCGCGACTCAGGGGGTCAAGTTGGGTGTGAAACCGGCTCAACGTGCGGCCACGAAGCTCAGGCAGGTAAGCCGAATCAGACGCTGCGCGCCCCCTGCGCGGAAGGAGTGTTTTCGCGAGGCGATGACGTTCGAACAGGTCGGCGATCTCCCCACAGGTGCGCCGTTACCCTGTCACCCGCTGCACTCACCCTTGTGCCACAGGTGGTTTGGCTCGATGATTTGGCTAGTCGAGGGTGGCTTGAGCGAGGGGGGCGGACATGCGCTACAGAACCGAGGACGAACCATGAAGTCAGCGCCGATTCCGGGTGATGAACCGGCACGGATTAACGCGCTGCAGTCATACGACATATTGGATACCCCCCCGGAGAGTGC
>JAUIKB010000630.1 GCA_030430975.1 Polyangia bacterium | reverse complement strand
ACGACGATCAAGTAGCCGTCGCCGGTCAGCGCCACGATCTCGATGCCGCCATCACCATCCACGTCTCCCAGCGCGGTGCCAACGCCAGCGATACCATGGGCGCCAGGCTTGGCCTTGTCCAAGGACCAAATCTCTTGGCCGCTTCGCCCGTCGAGCATGCGCAGCACGCCGGTTTGGCAGTTGATCGGAGATCCCGCGGCTGCGCACTGGGTCAGCCCCACGTTGCTCGACACGAACACGACGTTGGGCGGATCGGACTCGTCGACCTTGCCGTCGCAGTTGGCGTCGTAGATGCGCGCAACCATCGGCGTGTTCCAAACGTCCGCCTCGTCCGGGAATTCACTGGCCGGGTTGGCTTGTCCCCACTCCCATTTCAGCGTCGTTTCGAGATTGCCTGCCGGCGGGATGTACTCACAGCGCTCGATACAGTCGGGCGGCGGGCTGGGACCATCGCATATCGGCGGCAGCTTGATGCACTTGCCGTTCGTTGGAACCGGCTGCGTGCAGTTGCTCCCGCTACCCATACCGCCGGTGCCGCCACCACCATTATCCCCAAGGGAATCCTCGCAGTACTCATCGTCCGCGCAGTCAGCCGGACCCTGACAGTTCTTACCCGGCGTCACGCACTTGTCGAACGAGCAAAACTCTCCCGCGTTGCAGCACACACCAGCGCAACTCAAGTCGGCCGTCGGGCAGCAAATGCCGCCGGAACAAACGCCACCGTCCTTGCAATCCTCGTCCTTGTTGCAGTCGTTCATCATGCCGCCGCCGACACCGCCGATGCCGCCGAAGCTCGAACCGCTCGTCCCGCCCGCACCCGCATTCCCAGACGCGCCGGTGCCGCCATCGCCACCCTGACCGCCAGCGCCGCCAGCGATCACGTTATTATCCCCGGCCGTGTCGTCTGAACTGCCGCACGCACTCACAACCCCCGCCGCCCCTAACAAGACGAAGGCCGCGCCAAAGTAAGATTTCCGCATCGCCTGAGCTTAGACGGCTCTGGCATGTAGGTGCCAGTGACCCGATGTGTGCCGGGAAAGATTCAGGCGGGCGGCGGAAGCGATGGGGAAGTCCGGCCGAGTCGCGCGCGTGCCTGCAGCGCTAGAGCCCGCGCCTGCTCGACATCATCGCCGACGGCCGTTAAGTGCCCCATTTTCCTGCCCCGACGGGGCGAACGTTTGCCGTACAGATGCAGCTTCACGTCGGCCGCGCGCAGCGCCGCAGACCAGTGAGGCTCGCCGTCATCCCATAACTCGCCGAGCAGGTTCACCATCGCCGCCGGCCGGCGTTGCCGGGTCGAACCGAGCGGTAAACCGCACACCGCACGGACCTGTTGCTCGAACTGGTCGACGACGTGCGCATCGATCGTCAGGTGACCCGAATTATGGGGGCGGGGTGCCAGTTCGTTGATGAGCAGCTCGTCGTCCGACGTAACGAACATTTCAACGCACAGAACGCCGACCAGCTCGAGCTTCACCGCGACCTGGCGCGCCAGCTCGGTGGCGCGACGTGCGACCTTTGGCGCAACGCGCGCGGGCGACACCGATACGTCCAGAATATGTCGAACGTGCTCGTTTTCAAACGGCTGATAGCACGTGACCTCACCTGCAGGCGATCGCGCCACAACCACCGATATCTCACACTGAAAATCGACTGTCCGTTCCAAAATCGCGTCGACGCCGAAATGATTAGTCCACACCGACAGCAGCTCATCGCGACTCGCCACGCGAGCTTGGCCCTTTCCGTCGTAGCCGAACGACGCCGTCTTTAGGATCCCCGGTAGCAGCTCCTCATCGACCGAGCGACACTCCGCCTCAGACCGGATCGCACGAAACCCTGTTACCGGGAATCCCGCTTCGGCAAGGAAGCCCTTCTCGCGCAGGCGATGCTGCACCGTATGCAGAATGCTCCCCGCCGGGCGGACAGGAACGTGCCTCGCCGCAGCGTCAGCCGACATCCGCGGTACGTTCTCGAACTCAAGCGTAACCACATCGCACACCTCCGCGAACCGCTCCACCGCTGCCAGGTCCTCGTACGCTGCCCGTACTTCGACGTTCGCGACCTCCCCCGTCGGCGTTTCGCGATGCGGGGAAAACACATGAACTCGGTATCCGAGCCGCCGCGCGGCTATCGCCGCCATGCGACCGAGCTGGCCGCTTCCCAGGATGCCGATCACCGCGCCCGGGAAGATCGGGTCCGTCATAGCTCCGAACCGTCCATGACCTTGGCCGCTTGCTCGTCAGCGAACGCATGCAGGTCGCGGCGCAGCGACGGATCGGCGGCCGCCAAGATGCGCGCCGCCAACAAGCCAGCGTTCTTCGCCCCGGCGACGCCGATCGCCATCGTCGCAACGGGTACGCCGCCCGGCATCTGCACGATCGACAACAGCGAGTCCATGCCGGCCAGCGTGCGACTCTTCACGGGCACGCCGATCACCGGCAGGACTGTCTGAGACGCGACCATCCCCGGAAGGTGAGCCGCGCCGCCAGCGCCCGCGATGATCAGCTGCACACCGCGCTCCTCGGCGGTCGTTGCGTATTCGGTCATCCACGCTGGCGTCCTGTGCGCGGACACGACGCGCTTTTCGAACGCAATGCTGAAGCGTTCCAGCATGTCGCACGCATGCCGCATGGTGTCCCAATCGGACTGGCTGCCCATGATCACGCCGACGCGCGATGCTTGCGAATCACTCATCGTGGGGTTAACTCCTGACGAGACCATATCGAGACCCGACGACGAGCGACAGCGTTGTGTCAACAGATGGCCCGAAACGCTTGCGGCCGACCGCAACGAACGTCGCTATACTGCGGTCCTTGGCTTTCCGACTGCTTCTCTCGGTCCTCCTAGCTACTATGCAGCTGGCATGTGGCGCCGAGGTCGACCAACCGGCGCTCGGCACAACCCGACTGGGCGCCAAACTCGGCGAGGAGTGCGATCCTGCGCAGAAGGACGCCTGCGATTCCGGTATTTGCGCAAAGATTCCGAATCGACCCACCGGGATCTGTTGCGACAAGCCCTGCGACGGGGCGTGCGAATCCTGCGCGATGGCGTTCAACGGCAAACAGGACGGCATCTGCAGTCTGGTTCTTGCTGATCGACCATGCGGCGGCGTCGAGTGCGTGAGCGGACGCATCACGACCGATGTCTGCACCGGAACGAGCGCCAGCTGCGACGGCACCCGCGTCAGATACTGCGACTCTGGCTTTGACTGCAACGGCGCGACCTGCCGAACCTCCTGCGAGACGTCAGCCGAGTGCGTCAACTTCTGGGTCTGCGACAACGGCCAATGCATCCGTCCCGTGGGCCTTGGTTTTCCGTGCAAGAAAAAGGAAGAGTGCGCCCCCGGGCTCCATTGCACGGACGGCGTGTGTTGTGAGACTGCCTGCAGCGGGCCGTGTGAGTCCTGCCTGGCGATCAATTCAGGCGACCCACAGTCCGCGGATGGCGACTGTCGTCCCGTTGCGGTCGGCACCGACCCCGACGACGACTGCGAAGCCAAGCCACCGGCATCCTGCGGAACGACCGGCGTCTGCGACGGTGCTGGCCGCTGCGCGCAATACGGCGGGGAAACGGCCTGCGGCGCGGCCCAGTGCGTCGCTGGACGGACGTCAGGTGCGCTGTGCAATGGCGACGGCGCGTGCGTTCCCTCCCAAGAAGGCGGCTGCGGCCTATTTCGCTGCCTGGACGGCACCGAGTGCGCTCGTACTTGCGACGACGATGACGACGTATGCATCGAGGGCGCCTACTGCGATGCCAACGGCGTGTGCGCGGGGAAGGTCCCGAACGGAGCGCCGTGCGGTGAAGACGACGCATGCCAAAGCGGTACGTGTGAGGGCGGACGCTGCTGCAAGGAATGCGGCTTCTTCAGCTGCGCGGCTGACGGAGAATGCAAGACGTCGTGCATAGACAGTGCACGGGATTGCGCCGATGGCTTCGTGTGCAACGGCGAGGCGCTGTGCGTCGCGCCGCCGGACGGATTCGAAGACGGCGCTACGTGCGCGTGTCGCGCCGCAGGCACGAATCGCCGCGCCCCGTGGCCGCTGATTGCACTACTCGGCCTGGCGCTCAGGCGGCGGCGCCGATGACGACTCAGCTCTTCGATGGCCGCTATCGGATCGGCCCGCGACTCGGTCGAGGCGGCATGGCGGAAGTGTACGAAGCGACACAACTCGGCACCGGACGGCAGGTCGCGTTGAAGCTATTGCGCCAACCACAAGCCGAAGCCGACCTCGATAAGACCCGCGACGCGGTGTGGCTGCGCCGGTTCGAACGAGAGGCTCACATCGCGGGACGCACGGACAGTCCGCATATCTGCCGAGTACACGACGCAGCGCAGGACGCAGCGACTGGTCAACCATACATCGCGATGGAACTGCTCGACGGCGAGGATCTGAACAGCGCGCTGAAGCGACTCGGA
>JAUIKB010000629.1 GCA_030430975.1 Polyangia bacterium | reverse complement strand
TTCGGTCGAACAGACCTGCGCTTCCTCGCCGGGCCGGTTGTTGTCGATCGCACTCGCGGATGGCTTGGCAAGCGCGGAGGCCGAAGCCGACGGCGCGGTTTCCGAAGTCGCGTCGGCGTCCTTCTTCTTACTGCAGGCAACGGCTGCGACGCTGAGCAGGCCGACCGAGATCAGGGCACGAGTAACCGCTGGTTTCATCACGCCGGGGACTCTATCAAGGATCGCGTGCCCACGCCGCTTGGGTTAACCGCCTCGGACGCCCGTGCTAGAACGTTCGCTCCGGACCCGGCTTAGCCGTAGACAACCGAAAAAGTTATGGAATCCTCGTCCACCAACCCGGCCGTTAAAACCGACCCCATCGCCAATGCCCTCGGTACGTGGTTCGGCCTGGGACTGAGTCCGGTCGCCCCCGGCACCGTAGGCTCGTTCGGCGCGATTCCAGTACACCTCGCTCTGCGAGCGTTGGCGCCCGGGCTACACACCGGAGTCGTTGTCGCGATTAGCCTCGCCGGATTCTGGAGCGCGCACCGGGTCGCCGCCGAGCGAGGCGAAGAAGACCCGCAGCGTGTGGTAATCGACGAGGTCGCGGGCGTGCTGATCGCTATGGGACTCGTCCGCAAGCGGAGCCTCGGCGCGCAGGCTGTGGCCTTTGCGCTGTTCCGTCTGCTGGACATCACCAAACCGGGGCCGGTCGGCGAAGCGGAGAAGCTAAAGCCGGCGGGGGTCGGCATCATGATGGACGACTTGGTGGCGGGCGCCGCCGCCGGTGTGCTGGCCCGAATCCTTACGCGCTAACTCGGCTTCGGTCGCCGGCCGCGTCGACGGTTCGCACCGGAACCGCTCGTACCAGACCCGCTCGCGTCGCCGCCGGAGGGTCGACGCGCGGCTCCGGTATTCGGCCGCGAGCGTCGCTGAGCGGAAGAACCGGACCCACCGCTCCGCCTCGGACCGGAGCGTGAGCCTCCGGATCGTCCTCGTCCGTGTGACGGCCGAGCGCCGGCACGACTTTCATGGTCGAAGTCCTCGGCCGCCGCGAAGTCTTCGCCAGCATCCGCGCGCTCTAGGCGCTTGCCCGTGAGTTTCTCGATGTCGCGCAGATACGGGCGCTCTTCGTCCGAACACAGCGACCAAGCCGTGCCCGTCTCGCCCGCGCGCCCCGTTCGCCCGACGCGGTGGACGTACGTTTCCGGAATGTTTGGCAGATCGAAATTGATAACGTGCGACAGGCTCTTCACGTCGATGCCCCGCGAAGCGATGTCCGTCGCCACGACGACGCGAATCGAACCGTCCTTGAAGCCCGAGAGTGCCCGTTCACGGGCCCCTTGTGACTTGTTGCCGTGAATAGGCGCGGCACCGATGCCGAGCTTCTCGAGACGCTGCGCGACGCGATTGGCCCCGTGTTTCGTGCGGGTGAAGACGAGCGCGCGGTCAACATCCGCGTCTTGCAACAGCTTGCCCAGCAGTGCTGACTTTTTCTTGGCATCGACAAAGAATACGGATTGCTTGATAGGCGGCGCCGTGGACGCGACCGGATCCACGGCGATGCGCTCGGGCCGGTACAGGAACCGCGCCGCCAGCTTTTCGATCTCTTTGGGCATCGTCGCCGAAAACAGCAACGTCTGGCGCTCTTCAGGTAGTGCCTTGAGGATCTTGCGGACATCGTGAATGAAGCCCATGTCGAGCATCCGATCCGCTTCGTCTAGAACGACATACTCGACGTCGCTCAGGTCGACGTCGCCCGTGGACATCAGGTCGAGGAGACGTCCTGGGCATGCCACTAGGACCTCTGGGGGCCGGCGCAGAGCGCGTACTTGGGGGTTCTTGTTGACGCCGCCGAAGACCACTAAGTGGCGCAGGCCGGTTCCTGCCTGGTAGGTGCCGAAGCAGTCGCCGATCTGGGCGGCGAGCTCCCGAGTCGGAGCCAGTACAAGCGCCCGAACGGTGGGCTTCGCAGCCGGCTCTTCGAGCAGCTGCTGCAGGATGGGGAGCGCGAAGGCCGCTGTCTTTCCGCTACCGGTTTGAGCGCAACCGAGCACGTCGATGCCGTCAAGGACGAGCGGAATAGCGGCAGCTTGAATCGGCGTTGGCGTTCGGTAGCCGGCGTCAGCGACGGCGTCGCACAGCTCATTCGACAACCCGAGCTCATAGAACGGGTCCGCCCCCTTGGAGGGGGTCGATATCTGGGTATTCATGTAAGAAACTCTTCTTGCTGCGCCGCGGTTGGTCGGATGTACCGAAACCGCGGGGCGCTAGGGGCGTCGAGTGCGCGAAATCTGACCGATTCTTCAGCGCGTGCGTCTGAGTGGGTAGAGCGCCATCGAAGCCCGTTGGGGCAGCGCACATATCGCGCCGACCGCGCGTATCTGGCACACCGCGACGTCCACCGCAAGTTTCATCACCCGACGCTCACGCCAACGGTGACTATTCCGCTGCCTTCGGCAGCTGAGTCGGATCCAAGACCGTATCCACAGTCTCGTACCCGCCGCGAAGCGCTCCCAGTACGCGGCGCGCGCGCGACCTCAATCCGGTAGGCGCCGCTGCGGGCGGCCATAGCGCTTCTGCTATCGCATCGAACATCATGCCGGCTCTTTCGCCCAGCGCGCTCTTTTGCTCGGGCGCTAGCTGCCACAGCTCCTCGAAGACCATCAGTTGCTTGCTCTTTCCGAGCACGGCAACTCGCCGCGGCTCGATGCCGAGCGCAACGAGATCGTTTTCCGTGTGCTTCAAAGACACCAGCGACCAACTCGCGACGCGAAACGAGTAGGCCGTGAACGCCACGCGCTCGGGTACAGACATTTCCTTGAGCAGCGTTGGGAGCAACTGCGTTCCGAGGCCAACGTGACGCGCCTCGTCCTTTTCATAGTAGACAAGCAACTCCGAAAGCACCGGGCAGATGTCCGCTTCTCTAAGCGCGTGAAAGATCGTCAGAGCCGTAGTTTCTAGCTGAAGCTGCATGCCGATGATGCGCTTCGCAGGGGTGTCGGCCTCCAACGCAGCCGCCAGCAGCTTCTCGGCCGGGCGCGGCGCGCTTCTTGGAAAGTCGCCGGTCGCGCGCATCAAGTAGTCGTGCATGACGTAGAAGTGACGAGCTTCATCGTGCGCTTGACTCGTCGCTGCCAGACGGGACTCGATCGGGATGAGTTCGTCGGCGAGTTTCGCCGCGACTTTCCACGCTGCTAATTCGCCCCACATGATCGAGCCGAGCACGCGTTGCGCTGGCAGACGATGCTCCGGCTTAAGCTTCGGCCCGTCGTGCTTGGCGCAGAGCTCGTCGAGGACCTTTCGTCCGTCCCAGACCAAGTCCTGACCCCGGTGATAGATCGACTCCATCCGACTGAACCGCCGCGCCTCTTCAGCTGAGCGCCCAACATCGAACATGTCGTAGGGTAGAATCGGCTTCACCTACGAATCATAAGGCCGGACTCCAGGACGCGCCGACAGAATCGCGAAAAACCTCCGGAATCCCCACGAGTTGCGGACGATCGGGCGCAGATGTGACAGTATCCAGCTGTTCCCCACCGCACCCCTTGAGAAGAACCGCCATGAAACAACTGCTCGATATCGGTACCGGCAAAAATCCCGGTCGACTCGTCCCTTTTCGCTTCCGCGAAGTGAGCGGTGACATGCTGCTGACTAGCTACCTGGGCGACTGGGTGATCTTGAAGCGAGACGAGTTCGTCAAACTGTACCAAGGCGAACTCAGCCCCGAACTCGAGTCCAAGCTGAAGGCCCGGAACTTCTTGGCGGACGAGCTCGACATCGAACAGATGGCCGACCGTTATCGACACAAGCGCCGGTTCTTGAACATCGGGCCGATTCTTCACGTCATGGTCGTCACGCTGCGCTGCAACGAGACCTGCGTTTACTGTCACGCTAGCCGGGCTGACATGGACCGCGTCGACACGGACATGTCCAAAGAAACGGCAGAGCGCGCAGTCGAACTGGCGCTACAGTCGACGGCGCCACGCATCACCATTGAGTTTCAAGGTGGCGAACCGTTGGCGAACTTCCCGGTCGTCAAACACATCATCGAGTACGGCACCGAGAAGAACCGTGCGTATGGAAAAGAACTAGAGTTCACGATGGTTTCGAACCTCGGATTGATGACCGAGGAGAAACTCGACTACCTGATCAAAAACAAGGTCCAGATCTGCACGAGCATCGACGGCCCCGAAAAGCTCCACAACAAGCAGCGTGTGCTGGCTGGCGGCAACGCATACCAGGAAACGGCACGCTGGATTAAGCGCATCAACGAGCGCTACATCGAACTCGGACTCGACCCTGTTCTGTACCACGTTGAGGCTCTGCTAACGACCACCCGTGCGGCCCTAGATATCCCTAAAGAAATCATCGACACCTACGTTGCGCTCGGCTGCCGCTCTATCTTCTTGCGTCCGGTCGACCCATTCGGATTCGCGGAG
>JAUIKB010000628.1 GCA_030430975.1 Polyangia bacterium | reverse complement strand
GAACTCGTCGTGCTCGCCGTCGTGGACGGGGCTGTATCCGTACGCATTTGGGATCGAGCTGAGCGAGTTGGCACCGTAGTCGCCTCGACCAGCGGCCGCAGTTCCAGCACGGTGGGGTGCTTTGCGCCAAGCTGTTTGACCAAGTGCCCGTAATGGTGCGTGGCGACTCGAGTGTCGCGACGGTTTGCCGCGAGCACCACCAGGTTGTAGTGACTATCCACGTGGTTCGGTTCCACGTTCAGCACCTGCTGAAACTCGCGCTCTGCGCGCGCGCCGTGCCCTGCACGCGCGGAGCGCATGGCGCGGTCGTACATCTGCTGGATCATCGCACGGTCGGCCTCGATATCGGCTTGCGGCTGCGCTCGCGTGGCGCGTTGGTAGATCGCGGCGCCCAGCGTGAGGGCAGCGACAACCCCGCCAAAAACCCAAATGCTGCGCGGCGTAGCGGACATGAATTCGCCAACGGTAACGGAAAGTGCAGCCTAGTGGCAGTTCCTTGACGCACACGGCCAAACGCGCAAACTCGCCGCGCTATGAGCGACGCCCAGACCAAGCAAGCCATCGAGCGGCGTCGCACGTTTGCGATCATTTCGCATCCGGACGCCGGCAAGACGACGCTCACGGAAAAACTGCTCTTGTTCGGCGGAGCGATTCAGCTCGCGGGCGCCGTCAAGGCTCGTGGTGACGCGCGTCGCGCCCACTCCGACTGGATGAAGGTCGAGCGTGAACGAGGGATATCTGTTTCTGCGTCGGCAATGACGTTCGACTACGCAGGGTGCACGTTCAACCTGCTCGACACGCCGGGCCACGAAGACTTCAGCGAAGACACGTATCGAACGCTGACCGCCGTCGACTCGGCCGTCATGGTGCTGGACGCGGCGAAGGGCATCGAGGGCCAAACGCGTAAGCTCTTCGAGGTGTGCAGGCTGCGTGACGTGCCGATCATCACGTTCATCAACAAACTGGATCGCGAGGCGCGAGATCCCTTCGAACTACTCGACGAGATCGAGCAAACACTCCAGCTCGAGGTCACGCCGGCGAGTTGGCCGATCGGGATGGGGCAACGCTTCAAGGGTTGCTACAACTTGTTCAAGGACGAGCTGCTGCTCATCAACAAGGGCGAGAAAGTCACCTCGGATGCCGAACGCTGCGACGGGCTAGCCGACAAGAAGCTAGACGAGCGGCTCCCCGAGGACGCCGTCGCTACGTTGCGCGAAGAGGTCGAGATGGCGCGCGGGCTCTGTCCCGAGTTCAACCTCGGGAGCTATCGCGAGGGAAACCTGACGCCGGTCTTTTTCGGCAGCGCGATCAACAACTTTGGGGTGAAGGAGCTGCTGGACGGATTGGCGGAACACGCGCCACCGCCTCGGCCCCAGCCCAGCGCCGGTCGGACCGTCGAGCCGCTAGAGACACCTGTTACGGGTTTCGTCTTTAAGATCCAGGCGAACATGGATCCTAAGCACCGTGACCGGATCGCGTTCGTTCGGTTGTGCTCGGGACACTTCCGCCGCGGTCACAAGCTAAAGCACTCTCGCACGGGTAAAACTAGCAACGTTCACAACCCGCTGCTGTTCCTCGCACAGAGCCGCGATCTCGCCGAAGAAGCCTATGCGGGGGACATCATCGGCATCCCCAATCACGGCAACCTCCGTATTGGCGACACGCTGACCGAAGGCGAAGACATCAAGTTCACTGGCATCCCAAGCTTCGCACCCGAATTGCTGCAAACCGTGCGGCCTGAGGACCCGATGCGCGCCAAGCACTTGGGGCGTGCTCTTCAGCAGATCGCCGAAGAGGGTGCGGCGCGTGTCTTCAAGACGAACATCGGGTCAAATTGGATCGTCGGCGTGGTCGGCGCGCTTCAGTTCGAAGTTCTCGCGGACCGCATCCGGACGGAATACGACATTCCGGTCAAGTTCGAGGGAACGGCCTTGCAGACCGCGCGCTGGGTCGAAGCCGACGAGCAACTCGAGTTGAAGCGTTTCATTGAAGCCAATGGCGGGGCTATGGCCGAGGACCACGATGGCGCACCGGTATTTCTGGCGCGTAACAACTGGCACCTGGATACCGCCGCCAAGGACCATCCGAAGATCCGCTTCTTGAAGACTAAGGAACAGACCGCCTGACATCGCGGGTACACCGCAGCGGCGTTCGCCGTTGTGTGTGAAGCGCTTCATTCAGCGTCGGTGTCATTATCGCCCTCAGCGGCTGCGACGAGCTCCTCGACCGGACGATCCTTCATGACGAGACGGCCGCGCTGTTGAGCGCGCGCTATCAAGCCGGCGTCGCGGCTGCCGGTATAGAATACGACCCGGTCGGCTAGATTGAGGGTGATGAGCGCCTCGGCGAGCGTATCGCCCTCGCCGTCCAGCAGGTTCAGGTCGAGTACCGCGACGTCGAATCGCTCGCCTACGGCGCAGGCCGTCGCGCATGATTCTGCTGTTTCAACCGCGTGGCCGCGCTGGCTGAAGAGCTGTCGTAACCCACGGCGTAGCGCTGCCTCGTCGTCGACAACGAGGATGCGAAGGGGTGCCACACCGCCTGGTTGAGCAAGGTTCGTGCCGAACGATAACGTCGAGGGTTTGATGCTTTGACGGGTACCGTGCGTGGGCTGTAGGCCGCACCAGCGGACGGCTGTCCACAGCTGCTTGGGGTGGCGTGTGTGGGAGTACTACCTCACGGCTTTGGCTGTCGCGAGCGCTGCGGCGGCCTGCTGCTTCGCGAGGCGCTTGTGCGCCGGATCCGCCAGCAGCCGTTCGGCCTTCTTAAAGCGGGCGGCGAGCTTGTTGAAATAGCTGCTCTTGGCGTCCTTAGGCGTCGCAAGGTGAAGCAGCAATGCCGCGTTGTAAGCGGCGAGCCCTTGCACCGGGCTCTTCTTTTTGGCGAGCGCATCGAGGGCGCTGACGTCCGTCAGCGATTTGAGCCCCTGGTTCATCGCTTTTGGCGCGCTTCCAGGACCTTTGGTGAGGGTGGACGCGAGCGCCAACAGCAGCCGCGCGGAGTGGCTCGAGTCGCTGGTGGACAGCGCACTTTTCGCGTCTGAAAAGTCGGCCTGGCGCCAATACCGTTGCCCAAGTCTAAACAGTGCCTCTGCGAAGTACAGCCGCGTTTCGTCGGAGAGCGTGGCCTCACCCTTGAGCCGTGTGCGAGCGAACGTTGGCAGCCCGTTGCCGATCAGGACCGACAGCGTAACCGGTTCGGTGACGTCCAGCTGCGTGAGCAGCGCCTGCGCGTAGTACGTGGGCAACTCGCCCGCTAGCTGCTGCTGCGTGCTAGCGACTCCCAGCCCGTCTACGGCTGGCGCCAGCAGCAGGCCGTCGAGCGCGTTGATGCGGCTGCCGCCGAATACTTTGGACAACAGCGCCCGGGCTTTGTTGACCCGGACATCTTTGAGAATGCCGATCTCAGCGAAGCCGAGCAGACCGACGAGGGCCGCATCACGCCCACGCCGTTTGCGAGGTTCCAGCAGCTGTTCGAGCGTCCCAAAGTATGCGTCCTTTGCTGCGGGATCATTCAGGTCGCTCGGTAGGTCAAAGCTGCGCAGCACGTCTACCAGTCGCATGTCGGCCAGCCCCGCCTCCAGGGCAGCGACAGCTTTGCCGTAGCCGGTCAGTTTCGCGCTCTCCGCGGCGGTGTCGTGTATCGCCTTGGCCTGTGCACGCATCCACGGTGCGAACTGGGCCTTGAGAAAGCCGTTGAACTTGGCCTTGTCGTAGGGTGCAGCCAACTCAGGCGGCTTACGCACCAGCCGCGACAGGCGCGCGCCCAGTGCAAGCCCCTTGAGCGTACTTTCGACTTCGGGGGAGAGCTTTCGTTTTGCTAGGACCGGCGCCGCGATCTGATCGCCGCATGCCGCGGGGCCGAGGTCGATGCGCAGCGCGGTGATGAGGCCTGGCGGGAAGGCCTCGCAGCGCTCGAGAGCTGCCAGCTTAGTGTCGCGTGCGTCCGCTGCCCGCTCGCTCAGAGCGGCCTGGAGCTGTGGGAGGGCCTTGTCCTTCGCGCAGCCTTCGCCAGACGAGCCTCGGTCCATGTAGGGCGTGCACGTGCCGGGGGCGGCGGGCACGCCGATCGGAATCGGTGGCAGCGATGCGATCGGCTCCGGTTCCTCCGGCTCGTCCTGGGGTGTCGCGGCGGCTTGGTCGCTGTCCGCCGCAGGCGGCTTCGGATGGGCGGGTTCCGGTGCGGCGCCGCCGCATGCGGCCAAAGAAGCGACGCAGGCCGCGGCCGAAATGAGCTGTACGATCTTTTTTGGGTTGGTTTGCATGTTCTACGGCTAGGTTCGAAAGCGAGACCGGCGAATGGTTCCGAAAAACACCCCTAACACAGCGCAAACGTCGGGGACGCAGCTTTCCCCCGGGCTGGGCGACCAGATCGTACTCGTTACGGGGGCCTCCCGGGGCATCGGTGCCGCTATCGCCGACG
>JAUIKB010000627.1 GCA_030430975.1 Polyangia bacterium | reverse complement strand
CCGGATGCGCGGAACCCATCCCGTCGTCCCCGCCACCAGCTCGTACCTCTGCCGTACCCGTGAGCTCGCCTTCGGCGCCCGTGAGCCGTAGCGCGCACTTCGCGGACCCGGCGCCCATTGTCCGTCGGCTGATCTGGCTGCTGCCCACCGAACCCAAACCCAGTGGCGAGGGGCGAAACCGCGCGCCGGGCGTCATGGTCGCTGGCCTCAAGACCGGTCGCTCCGTGACGCTTCCGTGCGGCACCGCGCTGCGACTCTGCGAACACTACGCGAGCTGTCGACGACTGCGGAACAATACCGACGTCCCCGCCCTCGCACCCGAACAGATCGTCGCCGCCGCCGAATGCACCGGACCGGGTCCGAAGCTCTCGCTCATCATCGGACGCGAGGGGGATCGCTTGTCGCTTTACTGGACGAAATATGGCCGCGGAAACACGCGACTAGGAGATGGAAAGCTACCTCTGACGCGCCAAGACGGGACCGGGATTCATGTCGACGACCCGGACGCGGGCACGAGCAGCGTCGTCTTCGGAAGGCCGTAGCGCGCTCTGCCATGGTAGATCCGCACGGTAGTCAGCCATGCCGAGCCGCGCACTGATCGTTCACGGTACCCACCTGCTGCAACGTGGTTTCGTCGCCGCCGCGGAGAGCAATGACGCAAACGGCGCGCTGCTGGCGCTGACACGAGCTCTGCGTCGCGCGCTGGAATTCAAGGAGCCCGACGCTGGCGTTGCGATCCTAGACAGCGCTCCCGACCCCGACATGCCGCCGCTGTTGCGCCAACAGCTGCAGCGGCTCCCCGCGCTGCTGCGGGTACACGGCTTCACCTGCGTCGAGGCCTCGAGCGCGATCGACGCAGTCGCCAGCTACACGCGCGCAGCTCTGGAATCGGATCACGACGTGGTCGTCGTGGGCAGCGACAAGCGTCTGGCTCAGCTCGTGAGTGACGACGTGTGGTGGTACGACGCTTACAAAGACGTGCGCTACACGCCCGAACTGGTCCGGAAGCGATTCGACGTCGGTCCGTTCAAGGTTGCGGATTGGCTTGCTTTGGTGGGCGACGACGACGCTCTACCAGGCGTGAAAGGCATCGGTAAGAAGGGCGCGACGACGCTGCTGACCGAGTACGATTCGATCGCCGCAGCGCTGGAGGATCTGGAAAACGTGGTCGGTCGCACCGGCAAGGCGCTACGCGCGGAGGCTGAGGCCGCGCGCGCCGAGAGCGCACGCGCTCTGCTGGACCGAAATGTCGACCTGCCGATGCCGCTGACCGAACTCGTATTCGAGCCACCCGAAGCGGAGCGACTCAACGCCGCGTACGCCGAGCTCGGGTTTCACCAACTGCTCGTGGCGAGCGACACACCGAGCGTTGAGGTCACGGTGTGTTCGACACCGGACGCCGCACGCGCCGTCCTGGATGGCATCACAGAACCGGCGGCGCTGTACGCGCTCACCGAGCCGCCCAACGCCGTGCGCGGCGCGCTCGCCGGACTTGCCGTGAGCACGGGTGACGGCACCGCAGCGTACTTTCCGCTGCTCGGGAAGGGCAACGTGCTCGACAGTATCGAACCGTTATCCCAGTGGTTATCCGATCCAGGTCGCGAAAAGATCGGCCACGACATCAAAGCCACGGTCGCCGCCTGCGCCCGACTGGGTGTCGAGGTCCGCGGCATCATCGCCGACACCGCATCGGCCTCACACCTGACGGAGCCGAGCAACCTGGCGCCCCACGAGCTACCGGAGGTCGCGCGTCATCGCCTTCATCGTCCCGTCGACAACGACCAAGCCATCCGCGGCGTCGGACGCTACCGCAAGCGCTGGCGGCAAATCCCGGTCGACACCGCAGCGGCGTTCGCTGCCGAGCGCGCCGACGTGACGCGCGCCTTGTGGGCATCGTTCGAAGCCGAAGTCGACCACGAGCGGTTGGACGAGTACCTGGCGCTCTCGGACACGCTGGTGCGGATGGAGCTGCACGGCATCTGCTGCGACGCCGACGATCTCGCGCGAGCGGGTGACGACTTCAGCACCATCGAGAGCGAGCTGGAGGAACAGATCTACGCGCTGGTCGACAAGCGCTTCAATCTCGGGTCGACGAAACAGCTCGGCTCGGTGCTGTTCGAGGATCTCAAGCTGCCGATAGTCAAACGCACCAAGACCGGCTGGAGCACGGCCAACGACGCGCTCGAGCGGATCGAACATGCGCATCCACTTGTGCCACTCGTGCTGCGCTGGCGTCGACTGCGCCGCCTGAGGGACAGCTGGGTCACGGCGCTGGTCAAGGCGATCGACGACGATGGGCGCGTGCATTCGACGGTCGACCCGGCGCGTTCGTTTTCCGGTCGACTGGTGAACATGGAGCCGGACCTGGGGCGCGTGCCAGGGCGCACGCCGGAGATGCAGCGCATCCGGCACGCGTTCCACGCCCCACCCGACCACGTGCTGTTGTCGGTGGACTACGACCAGCTCGGCCTGTACGTGTTGGCGCACTTGTCGAAAGACACGGCGCTGGTGGAGCCTCTGCAGCGTGGCGACGACATGCACACGCTCACTGCCGCCGCGGTCCTCGAGCTCCCTGTTGACGAGATCGATCGCGATCGCCGACAGCTCGGCAAGGTCGTCAACTTCGCGACGTTCGCCGGCCAAGGCGCTAGCGCGCTGGCGCTACAGCTCGGTGTCGACGCGAGCGAAGCCAAACAGATCATCGCGCGCTTCGACCAGCGCTACGCGCAGGTGCGCGCGTTTCAAGAAGAGCAGCTGCGGCTGGCACGCGAACGCGGATACATCACCACCATTGCTGGCCGCCGCTGGCCGATCAGCGGATTGACGTCGCTGGACCAGCTCACCCGCGCGTACGCCGAGCGCATGGGGCGACGCGCCACCCACGAAGCGTCCGTTGCCGACGTATCCCGGCGTGGGTTGCTCCGAGCGGACCAAGCGCTACGTGCGGCAGGCCTCCGAGCCCAACCGCTGCTGCAGGTGCATGACGAAGTGTTGTTCGAAGTGCCCGTTGGCGAACTCACGCGAGCGGCGGAGCTGGCGGCGGACGCGATGCGCGGCGCGTTCGAACTCGAGGTTCCGTTGCGGGTGGGCGCCAAGGTTGGCCCGAATTGGGCGGAGATGAAGCCGCTGGTCTGAGACGCGGTTCACGTCTCGGCGCGATGCACGTCTCGGGCGACTTGCCTTGGGGATTGGGTTCCGTGAACTGGTTTGCGCGTCCTCACAGCTCAGTTTGACAATATGTGCGAACGCACATAAATGAACTGCATGCGAACGCACGTAAAATCCCGGAGTTCTAACGGCCGGAGTCTGCGCGACGCTTTCCGTCGCCTGGTCGCGGCCCAAGCGCTACTCGACGACGTACGGCGCCCGTGCGGGGCGCCGCTCAGCGCGACTCACGCCTTTGCGCTCTTGACGCTACGTGAGGCGACATCGCCGCTGTCCGTTGGCGAACTCGCCGATCAGCTGAGTATCGATCGCAGCAACGTCTCACGCCTGTGCGTAAAGCTAGAGAGGCTCAACCACGTCAGCCGCAAACAGCACCCGGACGACGGTCGCGCACGCGCCGTGCAGCTCACGCCCGAAGGCCGCAAGCTCGCGGAGTTCGTCGACCGTTCGAGCGAGCGGCACTTCGCCGAGGTTGCCGAAGCGCTCGGCAGCGACGTCGGCATGGTCGTCACGGCTCTGGGCCACCTCGAATCCGCGATTCGCTCGCAGACCGATGCGGATCTACTTCAGGCGGCGCAACCATGATCCGCCGGTTGCTGTTACTCGCACCTCTGAGCTGGACGCTAGTCGGATGTGACGCACCGTCCGCGCCGGCTGAAGCGGAGGTCCCGGTCAGTGCCACGCAATCAGCGACTGCGCAGGGTTCCGCCACGCCGCCGGATGGCCCGGGGGCGCACGCCGAACTCGCCAAGCTCGATTCGAGGCGCCCTGTGCCATTGATGCCAATGATGGCCTGGCATCAGAAGCAGAACATGATGGAACACCTCGTCGCCATCCAGCGCATCACGGCCGGGCTCGCCCACGACGACTGGGACGAGATCGACAAGGCGTCAAAACTGATCGGCACGTCGCCGAAGATGAAGATGATGTGCGAGCACATGGGCGCTGGCGCGAAGGGCTTCACTGAGCAGGCGCTCGAGTTCCACCGCCGCGCTGACGGCATCGCGTTGGCAGCCAAGAAGCAGGACAAGACAGCCGTGCTCAAAGCGACGTCTGAAACGCTCAAGGCGTGCACGGGATGTCATTCTGCGTTTCGACAAGACGTCGTGAGCGCCGGTGATTGGAAACGTCGCACGAGTTCGACCCCCGACTTCAAGCACCACTAGCGAAACGCCTACCGATTCCGGACCGCCGTGCCCGCTGCTCGGTCGTCCGGATTCGGCGCGGTTCGAATTCGCCTTGAGGATGTCGACGTCCGGTGAA
>JAUIKB010000626.1 GCA_030430975.1 Polyangia bacterium | reverse complement strand
CGAACGTCTGACGGTCGCCCTTGCCCGGCTGCACCTGGTCGCCGGCGCCGTCGGGAGCGGAGCGGTAGTCGCCGTCACGCAACCCCATCGCCCGCGGCAGTTCCGGAGGCAAGTCCTTGCGTATCTCGTTGATCTCGGCTCGCAGTTCCTCGACTTGTTCGCGGTCCCGATCGCTAAGCATCGAACTCACGTTGCCGACACCAATCGAGAGCACTTGGTCAGCCAGCAACCGCTGGCCCTCGGTGCGCTCGGCTTCGGGGGTGTTGACCGCGTCCTGGATGTCTTGGGGAAACTCGGCTAGCTTCTCCTGCCGGCGGCGTTCCTTGTAGGGAGCTTCGATCTCGTTGATCCGGGCCCGCAAAGGCTCGATACGGTTCTCGATGGCGTCCTTGGCGGCCTCGTACGCGGCGATCTCCTCATCCGACGCGAGCGGAAACTCGTAGCGAATGTGCGGGAAGAAGATCGCCATCATGCGGTAGTAGTCGAGCTGCCGGATCGGGTCGAACTTGTGGTCGTGACAGCGAGCACACTGCACCGTCAGCGCCATGAAAGCCCGGCTCGACGTCTCGATCATGTCGTCGAGGTAGCTGTAGCGGTAGTCGGGGTTGTCCTTTTCGCGATACAGCACGCGCGGGCCGATGCGGTAGAAGCCGGTGGCGATGAGACTGTCGAAGTTCCAATCCGGCAGCTCGTCGCCCGCGAGCTGTTCGAGCACGAATCGATCGTACGGCTTGTCGGCGTTGAACGACTCGATCACGTAGTCGCGGTAGCGCCAAGCATTGGGTGAATCGAAGTCGTGCTCATAGCCGGAGCTGTCGGCGTAGCGCGCAACGTCAAGCCAGTGGCGTCCCCAGCGCTCGCCGTACTGCGGCATCGCCAGCAGGCGCTCCACCAGGCGGCTCCAGGCGTCCGGCGACTCGTCGGCGACAAAGGCTTCCACCTCCTCTACCGGCGGCAGCATCCCGACCAAGTCGAGATAGACGCGGCGGATGAGCGTGCGCTTGTCGGCGCGCGGCGCGGGCGCGATGCCGGCTTCGTCGAGCTTGGCGCGCACGAAGGCGTCGATCGGATTGCGACGCCAACGCGGGTCGGAAACCGCAGGAGAGTCGGCTTTGCGGGGCGGCTGGAAGGCCCACCACGCCTTCGGATCTTCGTTCGACGTACCGTGAGCGGCCACCTCGCTGTCGTACTTGGCGCCCTCGGCAATCCACTGCGAAAGCAGCTCGATCTCTTCAGGCGGCAGTACGCCTCCCAGCGGCATTCGCGGCGCGCGCGAGCCGTCAACGTGCTGGATCACCAGACTGTTCGGCGGACTGCCGGGTTGGATGGAGCGGCCGTGCGTTCCGCCCTTGAGGGCGGCCTTGCGCGTGCTGAGGTCCAAGCCGCCCAACGCCTGGTCAGGGTTATGGCATTGCAGGCAACGCTTTTCGAGCAGGGGGCGGATGCTGTCGGTGAACGACACCGGCTCTGCGCCGGCCGCCGCCGGAAGCAACGCGGCCAGAAAACTGAGAGACAGTGAAAAACGACTCGTCAAGGGGCTTCAGGTTGGCTTGAGTGTAGGAGCTAACCCACTCTATGTCAACGCTCAACGCCCTTCCCAAGGAAGCTCTTTGGTGACCGGACAGGTCTGGTCCAGAGCCGCTCCCACACGCTTGCCCAGCGCGGCGATTTGTTCGGAGTCCAGGCCCCGTTGGACCTGCTCAAATAGCCGCCTCTCTTCGCTACGAATGTGCGCGCTCAACTCGGTCGCGAGTTGGCTGAGCGTCTCCGCCGACGGCTCTTCGCGCAGCTCACGGATCATCGCCTCAATCGAGCGGTGTTCGGCAAGCAGAGCGTCAATGAGCTCGGGCTCCGCAATCGCAGCGCGGACCTCGGGAAACAGCTCACGCTCCTCGACCTCGAAGTGGCCTCGAATCTCCACATCCCAAGCCGTCAAGGCCTTTGCGGTCAGCTCCCGCACCTTCTCAGCCGACGAGTCGAACTGCAAAGATCGACTCAAGATCACGCAGAGCGCCAGGCCGTGCTGGTGCTGGTGAGAGAGCGGACGTAGTGCCGGATCACGCCACATCTTACTTACCTCCCCGTAATGGCCGAAATAGGTCTGCCGATGGCCCCTTCGAGCAGGCCCGGATCGAGCCCCAGGATTTTGAGCACCGTCGGGGCGATGTCGCTCTGGTTCACGACAGGTCCGCCGGAAACCTCGCCCAGTCGCTCGACGTTGGGACCGATCGCGGCAAACCAGACCTCGTCGGCGCCTTCGATCTTCTCGCCGTGACTGGTCCAATCGGCGGGCGTCCGGCCGCGGCCGTGGTCCGTCGCCACGATCAACGTAGTCTTGTTGCGGTAGCGGCTGTCGCGCTGCACCAGATCCCATAGCCGCGCCAAGCCCGCATCGAAGTTATGGGCGGCTTCGAGCGTGCGGTCGTAACGCTTTCCGTGGGCCCAGTCGTCGGTCTCGTCCAAGGCGATGTAGAGCAGTCGGGGGGCGGCTTCACGCAAGTATTCCATCGCCAATTCGAGCGTCAGGTAGTCATGCCGGGCCGAGCGCCAGGGCGTGAGCATCTGAAACTGCATGTCTGACAGTTCGCTCAGCCGAGCGCTCCAGTGGCCGCCGGCCAAGGGCTGATACCCGGCGTTGATGAAGACGCTGCTGCTGTCGCGAGCGCAGATTCCCTGAAACACCTCCCACGATCCGAAACCGGCGACCTGTGTGCGATCGAGCTTCAGTTCGCGACGGGCGATCTCTAGGACTGTCGGCGCGGGACTCGGCCGCAGGTCGTTGGACGTGATGATGTCGTCATGCGGACGCCCGGTGAGCAGTTCCGCATAGCCCGGATAGGAGAAGCGCCGCTTGTTGTTGACCCGCGCCAGGGAACCCTTGTCGCGATTGCCAAAGATTACTCCCTGCTTCGCGACCGTTCCCCACAGGAATGGAAAGATCTTCTCGCGACTTTCGGCGGGAGAGCCGCTAAACCGTTCGCGCACGGCCGCTGCGCCTTTCATGCCGGCGTCATCGCGATCGATGAGTTGCGGGTCGGCCCCACGAAACAGGTCCTGCCAGCGCAAGCCGTCGATGCTCACCAAGACGACGTTGTGGTCTTGCGCCAGCAGAGCCGCCGTCAGGGCCAACAGCAGGAAGTACAGCCGGACGATGGATTTCATGGACGTTTCTCCAACTCCTCGAGCGTTCGGCGAACCACGTGCAGCACCACGCCCAGGCTTTGGGGGCTGAGCTTGTCAAGAGTGTCCTGCTCCGTGTGCCAGTGGCGGTTCATCATGCCGTACTGAAAATCGATCAGGTCCACGGCGGAAAAGCCGCGTTCGAGGAACGGCACATGGTCGTCCTCGATGTAGCCGCCTTCTCCAAAGGGGAAATGCGCGCTGTAGCCGAGTTCAGTGGCCACGTCCCACACCAAATCGCGCAACCAGGGCGTCGAGTTGCCTTCGTAGACCAAACGCAGGTCGGCGTCCCCGATCATGTCCACGTTGATCAACGCCCGGATACGCTGTTTTTCCGGTCCGGCGGCCCACTGCTCAGCCAGTCGGCGGCTGCCGTAGGTGTGGTCGTCTCCCTGCCAGGCAACGGTGGACTCTTCGCCATCGAAGAAGACGATCCAGACGCTGTCGCGCAACTCCTCGCCGCTGAGGTCTTCCGCCAGCGCCAGCAGCAGGCCGGTGGACGAGCCGGCGTCATTGGCGCCGACGAAGTTCGGCATCTCGGGGCGGGCCAGCGTGTCGTAGTGGCCGGAGACGACGCTAACGCGGTCGGTCTTGCCAGAGAACTTGGCGATGATGTTCTTCATCTCAAGCTCGCCGATCGGCGTAGAGGCGACGAAGTCGTCTTCAATGACCTCGCAGTCGAGCGCACGGAGCTTTTCCAAGATGAACTGCTGCTGACGCTTGTTCGCCTCTGACCCCGAGGGCCGCGGCCCGAACTCGACCACCTGCCGCACGTACTCCATGGCGCGGCTGCCGCGATCGGCGGCGGCACTGTCGGCCGACTGCACGCAGGCGACGCCCAGCAGGGTTCCCAGCACGGCGAATTGCGTTAGCGAGCGATGCATACGTAGGCCAGAGTGTAGTCTTTCCTTGCGTCCAACCCGTCCAACGCGGGCAGCAGCAGCGCGGCGGGCAGGGTCGCCGCCGCTGCGAAGGGGAACAGCAACCAGCGCAGCCCCCCTTGGAAGAAGTTCAGAGACGCGATCAAGCGACGCGCCAGCAGAGTGAAATAGCCGCCCATGGGTTCGATGGAAACGTACTCGAAACCAGCTCGATCGAGCAGGTACTCCAGACCATAGCGAGTGTAGCGATAGTAGTCGTGCGGCGCTTGGTGGACTTCCCACAGTTGCGGCGCCACCAGCAACAGCGGGCAGCCCGGAGCGAGTAGGCGCTTGAGCTCGCGCAGCACCTGCAGCGGTTCGGGCAAGTG
>JAUIKB010000625.1 GCA_030430975.1 Polyangia bacterium | reverse complement strand
CCTCCGACCTGCACGGTCGCACCAGTCTGCCGGGGCTGTGGGCGATCGGCGAGACCGCGTGCACCGGCCTGCACGGCGCGAATCGGTTGGCTTCGAATTCGCTGCTCGAAGGCGTCGTGTTCGGTCGTCGAGCGGCTCGCAAGTTGAGCAAGATGGGCGACGAGCGCCCCTCGATTGCCGGTGCATCTGTGCCGGAGTGGGAAGTCGGAGCGGCGGTGCCCAGTGATGAAGAAGTCGTCGTGACCCACAACTGGGACGAGCTTCGCCGCATGATGTGGAACTACGTCGGCATCGTCCGCAGCACCGCTCGCTTGCGTCGGGCGTCCCGACGAGCTGCGCTGCTCGAGGAAGAGATCCGGGAGTACTACTGGCGCACGTTGGTGACGCGGCCAATGCTCGAGCTGCGCAATATTGCTACGGTTGCCGAGTTGATCATCAGCTGTGCTGCCAGTCGGCGTGAGAGTCGTGGTCTGCACTACACGATTGACTACCCGGATACGCTGCCGGAACTCGCGGTCGACACGGTCGTCAAACGCGGCGTGGCACCGCATCCCGCCGAACGCCCGTGAAGCGCGCCGTTTGGTCGATCGTCGCGCTCGCTCCCGGCGCACTGGTTTTGGGGATTCTGCTGATCCTATTTCAACGGGCGCCGACGGTAGCGCTCGGCCGAGTGACTCCGCTCGGGCTCGAGGCGGTCGTGCTGATCGCGTGCACCGGTGCTGCGCTGAGAGCGTTTCGGCCGGGGGTCGACCTGCAAACGGGCATCGGACTTCGGGCCACACATCCGGGACTGGTCCTGCTCGGCTTAGGGCTCGGAGCAGTAGCGTTCCTCGCGAGCGCTGCACTCGAAGCCCGCTTGGCGGGGAGGTTTCCGATCGGTGAAACCGAGCTGCTGTGGCGGTCGATGAGAAGCCTGAACGTGGGGGGAGTAACAGGTACCGCCACGCTGGTGTTGGCCTCAACGGTCTTACCCTTTGCGCGCGAAGCGCTGTTTCGCGGCGCGCTGTTCGACGCCGTACGGCGTCGGACCAGTCCGAACTTTGCGATCGTGGTCTGTGCGCTGGGCAGCGCGCTGCTCAGCTGGGAGCCGCGAGCAGTCCCGGCCGCGATCATGATCGGCGTTCTGCTCGGGAAGTTGCGGCACACAACCGGATCGCTCATGCCGTGCCTGGCGTTCCACGTTGTGATGATGAGCTCTCAGGCGCTCGCGGAACGCTCCGGTGTCGCGAGTGCATTCGAGCCGATGCGTCTTTCAAGCCTCACGGGCTTGATGGCTTGGGTCGTGTTGCTGGGCGGAGCCATGATTGCCGATCGGGCGAGCGAGGCGAGCGAAGACGTTGCGGCGGCACGCGAAGTCGACCGCGGTGACGACGATGATACGTAGAGTGTTGAAGCGTCGGCAGATCGGAGTTGGCAGTTCCAAGCCGCGTGAGGCAGGCTGGTCGCGACATGACCCGTAGCCCGCACGTCAGTTTGTATTTGCCCGGTGGGGGGACGACTGGCGCGATGTACCAGGTCGGTGTGTTGGCGGCCTTGGAAGACACCGTCGAGGGGCTGGACGCCAATGCGTTCGACCTCTACGTCGGGACTTCGTCCGGTGCCACCGTCGCCAGCGCGCTGGCAGGGGGCCAGGCGGTTCAGCGGATTTACCGCTCATGTCTTGACCCGGCCGACGTGTACTTTCCGCTCGAGCGGCGCCATATCGCCAAGGTCGACCTGGGGGAATGGCGGCGGACGTTCGTCACGGCCTTGCAGGCGTTTCGACACGGCACCGCCAACCTCGTTTCCCGTGGCCCGGCGCCCTCGCCGGCACAGCTTTGGGAGGAGCTCGATCGTCTCTACGACTCGCTGCCCGCCGGCCTGTTTTCACTCGACAACTACGAGCGCTTCCTCGAGGAGTTTTTCTTGCGTCGGGGCATTCCCAACTACTTTCACGCGCTGGACCGCGAGCTCGTGATTCTGGCGCACGATCTGGATTCGGGTGAGCGCGTGCTGTTTGGCGGTGACGGATTCTCGCACCTGCCGATCGCCCGTGCTGCGGCGGCGAGTATGGCGCTGCCGCCGTTCTTTTCACCCGTTCGCATCGGCGAGCGGCACTACATCGATGCGGGCGCCGCTCAGGTTTCCGCCCTCGACGTAGCGACCGACCGTGGCACCGACGTTCTCGTCGTGATCAACCCGATGGTGCCGGTGCTCGCCGAGGACGTGCCTACGGGCCACGGGCGGCGACCCAGCTTGCGCGATAAGGGCTATCTTTGGGTCGCGAATCAGGCGATCCGCATCGGAGTTCACGCGCTCATGCAGCAATCGGTCGCCGCGGTTCGAGCGTCTGGGCGCGAGGTGATCTTGATCGAGCCTGAACCTGGAGACGGCATTCGGTTCATGTACAACCCTGCCAGCTTCTCCGCTCGGCGGGAAATCCTCGAGTATGCGTATCGTACGACCAAGGACCGAGTGCGGGGCTGGTTGTCCGGACGGGAGGCCGCGGTTCAGCGAGCGGGATGGAAGCCGAAATGGACGGCGTCGTAGCGACTCGCCGTAGCATGTTGCTGTGGGCGGCGTTGGCGCTTATGCCCGGATGCGCGAAGCCCTATCGCGTGGGCGAGCACGTGTGGGTTGAGTGGGATGAGAAGAACTATCCGGCATATATCATTGCGGTAAAAGGTCGAACGAGATACCGCGTTCATTATCAGGGCTATGAGTCGCGTTGGGATGAAGACGTTGGTGTCGAGCGCATCAAGGGTCGAATACCTCCCGGGGTTGATGTGACTCCGCCTCCGCCTCCCGCCAAGGTCGCGCGAATTCTTGGTCTCAAGCCGAAGTCCGATTCGAAAGAACCGGTCAGCACACACAAAGCGGGCGACCGAGTGCGCGTTCGCTGGCGCGGCTCTGTTTACACAGCGACGATTATCGAAGTACACGAAAAGGACCGCTTTTTAGTGCACTACGAAGGGTTCGAAACGGCCTGGGACGAGGTCGTTCAAGGCGAGCGTATCGTACGTCGGCGTCAGTGACGCGCGCCGGTAACTTGGCCGGTTCAACGTGTCGTCGCTATGCCGTTGAACAGGCGGTGCGGTGTCAAGAAGACCCGTCCAGCTTGGAGGCAGTATGCGTGCGGTCCGTGGTTCGTTCGGTCGGCGGGGTTTTTTGTGTGTAGGCGCAGCGTTGTTTGCACCGCCAGCGCTGGCCAAGCGCCGTCGCCCTCGCGCCGTGAAGGTGGCCGAAGTTCGGTCGCGAGTGAAGCGAAGGAATCGCGACGTGAAGCGCACGCTGCGGCAACTGCTGGAGCGCGAGCTGAGCAAGTTGGATATCGCCCCAAGCGAACGCTACTTGCTTTCCGCGCGATTGGTCACGCTGCGGACGCGTCGAAAGACCAAGTACTCGGAAACGCGATGCGTCGTGCGCGCGACGCTTCGTCGCGAGCGTGGTGGAGTGCTGTTGGCAGCGATCAGCGGACGCGCTAGCGCTCGCGAGCGCGCGCCCCAAGTGGCGGAACTCGAGACTTCCGCGATGCAGGCTGCGGTGAGGTCGGCTCTGTCCGGTTTGGATAAGGCGCTCACTTCGGCGTGACGGCGGCGCGCTCGCCTGGCATCAGTCCGATGCTGCGCCACGCCGCCTCGAGCTGTCCGCGCTCGGCGCCGGTCAATGCGCCCGGCCGCCGCCGTTCGAGCTGACGCGCTTGCGACAACCAGCGTACGGCGCTGGTGGCGCGGCCCGTCGCCAGGTGGACGAGGCCGCTGTAGAGCGCGTGCCGGGCTCGGGCGATATCGTCCGACGAATTCAGTTCCGGTTCCGCTCGGTCCAGCGCGATCAGGGCTTCGGGATACCGGGCGTGCTGGTACTCCCGCACGCCCTGCTGCAGGTGCGAGGAACATCCCAGCGCGCTAGGCAACAAGGCGAGAAACACTAGGATTCGGGTGTTCATGGGGCTCGTTCGGCCAATCACGGCGTGGGTTGCGCGATTTTTCGGGGCGGCGCCGAGCTGGGAAAGGGGGCTCGAATACTTGGGGTCCCGCCGCAGTCGGGCCGCTGCGCTGACATCTTGTTATCCGTGTTGATGACGAATTATCGAGCTGATAGCGTGCCGCGATGACGACGGATACGCCTGGGCATCTCGCGGACAATATCCGTCAGCTGCGTGAGCGGCGCGGCCTGACGCAGCAGCAGCTCGCCAAGATATCGGGCGTTCCGAGGCCGACCATTGCCAACCTGGAGTCCGGCTCCGCTAATCCGACGCTGAGCGTCTTGATCAAGGTGGCCGCAGCGCTCGCCGTATCGATCGAGGAGCTGATCGGTGCGCCGCGCGCTCAGGCCCAGTTCTTCCCAGCACAGTCGTTGCCGGTACGAACTCGCGGGCGGGTGAGTGTACGCAAGCTGTTGCCGGAGAAGCTAGTCGGACTGGAACTGGAGCGATTCAGCCTGCCGACGGGCA
>JAUIKB010000624.1 GCA_030430975.1 Polyangia bacterium | reverse complement strand
TCGAGCCCGGCGTGATGGCCAAGGCGAACGGCTGGGAGTTCCGCGAAGGATCGGCCGGATGGGGCAACCACGACTCGATGATCGCCGCGATGAAGAGCGCGCTCAAAGGCGACTACATCTTGGGCGACATGTTCTCGATGGCGGACGTCATCGTCGGCGGCACGATGCGCTACTTGCTCCAGTTCGGGATGCTCGACAAGGAGCCCGAGTTCACCGCGTATATGGAGCGACTCGAGAAGCGCCCCGCGCTCAAGCGAGCCGACGAACGCAACGCCGCCGTCGCAAAGGAGCACGGGTTGGATCAGGAGTGAGGTCGCGGGTTGGCGGTACCAAGTGTTCCAGATCCTGCGCCTGCTCGATGTCCGAGCGTTTCCTGGTACCATTGCTGAATGACGGCAGCGGCGAAGCGACGTGCAACCTGTGCGGATGTGCTGGCAGCACCTCGCAACATGGTCGCGGAGCTCGTTCATCGTGAAGGGCTCCGGTTACGGACAACGTACGCCTGCGGAGGTTCGACCTGTGTGCAAGACGGCAGGCGCCGACCGCTCAAGTAGCCACTTCCGAAGCCAAACCTCGAGGCTACCTACGCCGGAGAGCGCATCCAGGGGCGCCGCGTGCCAGCTGTCTTGTAGGTAGTACGTCAAGCATTAGTTCACCGCAAGGGGTGGTACGCTCTGCCTAGAGGAGGTGTCCGATGTCGATGGATAAGGTCATCGAGTTCGTGAAGACGCGCGATCACGAGCTGTTCAACGTGATTGCCCAACAGGGTGCGGAGCCCACCGAAAAGCAGGTTGCGGAGTTCGAAGATCGAATCGGTTTTCGATTCCCCGACGACTATCGCGAATATCTGGTGCACCCCCTGGGCGGCATTTACATCGAGGCTCAAGAGGCGATTTGGCCGCGTCCGGAACTCTACTCAGTAGGACCGTTCTGGTCGTTTCTCTATGGGTTCTTCGCCTACGGGCTGTCCGAAGAAGCACCGGAGATGATGAACATGCCGCTGGCGTGGGAAGAGATGAGCGAAGAGGGGTACCCGAAGCTGGTGCCATTTCTCAAGGTGATCGGTGACGCGGACCCCTATTGCTTCACTGAGAAGGGCGACATCGTCATCTGGCGCCACGAAGAGCCCGACGAGCCGGAGCCCTTCAAGGGAACGTTCAGCGATGCCATCGTTCACGAGCTCGAGGAACTGAGCGAGCGGATTCAGCTTAAGCTGAAGGAGAAGTGACCCGAGCGGGGCGATTTGAAAGCCGGCGACGAGGTCCCAGTGGTTGTCGAGGCCGACACGTCCGATCGCACCGTGACGCCCCCCGACGACCTCGTCAAAGCCTTGAAACGTAAGAAAGGCGCCTGGGCGGTCTGGCAAAAGCTGAACCCGTCCCACCAAAAGGAACACGTGCGCGCGATCGAAGAAGCCAAGAAGCCGGAGACGCGAGCGCGCCGCGTCACCAAGGCGGTCGAGATGGTCAGCGGCTGAGTGCACTCGCTACGCCGTCCGGCGAACGTCCTGCAGCAGCTAGCGGTCCAATGAACCCAACCGAGATCATCAGGAGCATCGAGCGCATGCGGCGCGCCGACCCGAACCCGGAGATATTCGGCGCCTCGCACCACCAGTGGCAACTGAACGCCCCAGCCTCAGAGGATGAGATTGCTGGCTTCGAGCGGAATCACGGAGTCGAACTGCCGCGCGAATACCGCCGTTTCCTTCGGGAGGTCGGGAACGGCGGAGCAGGACCGTACTACGGCGTCCTTCCGCTCGGCGAACCCAGCGCGGACGACGCGATGGGGGAGCTGCGCTTGCCGTTTCCGCATGTTTCCGCGTGGAACGACCCGCCGGCGTCGAACTCTCAGGATGACGACGACCGCTACTTCGACGCGGCGCTCGTCAACGGGGCAATCCCGATCGCCCACCAAGGTTGCGGCTACATCGATCTCCTCGTGATCGCGGCGCGCCGACTCGAGAACCAATCGGAATCCGCTCGCTCGGCGAAGCGTGCTTTTCTAGCGAGCGGCTTCACCGGTTGCGCGGATGGTCCCGCGGATCTCGCAGCGAATTACAAACTCTAACGCAAGACCACAGCACTCCCCAGAGCGCGAGAATCCCAGACGGCGCGCCGGCGCTCTGAGGATTTCGGCGCGTCGGCAACCCTGGTAGCATGCTTCGACGCCCGCGATTCCGGCCCGGCAAATGGGCCGCGGAAACCGATCGTCTCAACGCAGCCATGGCCACTCGCAGGCAGTCCTCGAAGCAGCGCGGTAAGGCGCCCTCGGTCGCCCAGCTCCAGGTTGCTGCCGCCGAGCTGTTGGCGGGGGATAGCGACGCGCATCTAGTGACGGCGGCTAGGCAACTGGGCGACAACGTCGTCGTTCAGAGCAAGGCGGCTCGGGGATTCATCGACTTGGTCCAGGCGATGGAAGCTGACTCGTCCGTGCTGGAGATGATTCGCAAGGGAGCCACCGCCAAGCACGCCGACTTGGGAGGAACGCTGCGGGGTGTGCCACTGGTGCTCGCGGCGGTGCTGCACCCGGCGCGGGCGGCTCCGATAGCGGCCGCGGTCCTTGGCAACGACCAGGCGCATGCGACCTATGTTGGACGCGCAGCGCTTGCACTCGAGCGTGCGATCGGCACTGAGGCGGCGCCTGCATTATGGAGGGCGCTTCGACCGAGGATCCAGAACACGGACGATACTCGTGCGGAGTTGGTCGACGCGCTAAGTCGGTCGGCGACGCCGGAGATATGCGACCAGGTACTGGCTGCGCTCGAGAAGTTGGTCGGTCGCGCTCCAAAGTTCCGGACCGCTGATAAAGCGGCTGGCGCTGAGGCGCTGATGGCGATCCTGGCGGCGCGCGACTTCGAACCGGCGGTCCCGTTGCTAGCCGCAATCAAGGAAACCGCTAAGGACTATGAGATGCGAGTACTCGCCAGCGCTTCGTTGAGCCGGTTTACCAGCAAGACAGCGCTCGAACCGCTCGCCGCCGAATGGGAGACGGCACCGGAGGTATTCAATGGACACGCAATTGACGCGGTAATGCGCCTCGATCCAGTCCGCGCCTACGACGTGTTGGAGCCGGCACTGCGCGATGAAGCGTTGACTGACTACGCGGGAATACAGCTCGCCAACGCGGTGATTCAGAGCCTGACCAACGATCTCCTCGGTTTCGCAGCGCCGCGACACAACGCGATGCGCGACGATCCGAGATGGTTGGTCCGATGTCGCGAACTGCTGCCGTCCAGCGTTGGGTTCGCCGCGCTGCCGGCGCTCGCCGCACTCGGCACCGTAGAGGCAGCAGCAGCCATCCTAGATCACGTGGATGCCCATGACATCGAGGTCGTCGCCACCGCGCTCGCCTCGGTCGACGGGCCCGAGCGCCGACAGGTTGCGGCGCTCATCGAACGCCGCGCGAAGAAGCTAGACGAGCAGCGACGCGCCCGTCTGGCGAAAGTGGCTGACGAACTCGCCTCCACCTAGCTGCCGCCCCCGCCCATTAATCGCTACCCGGCAGCCCTACCCTCACCACGTCCAGTCGTGTCCAAACGTTGGACCGTCGTTGGGTTGCTCCTGCTGCTCGAGCGACCAGCGTTGCCAGGGGCTGTCGCAGTAGTCGCTGATGATGAGGTTCACGACTTCGACGATCGGGTGGGCGGCGTGTAACTGCTTGAGACCGGGTACCAAATCGTCCTGTTCATCGGGCGGCAGGTCGGGGTCGAACGAAAGTAGAACGAACAGCCCGTCGACGTCGACGTCGACGTCGCCCGCGAACAGGTCCCGGGCGGTGGCGGACGCTTGGTCCATGTCCACGGACGGCTCGAACTGGATTCGGTAATCGAACGTCGACTCACTGGAGCTGACGCCAAGGCCGTAAAAGCGAAACGGGAACGCGGCGTCTTGCGCCGCGGCGTCCACCCGGACTCGCTTCTTGACCACGACGAGCGCTTGCTCTTCGGCTGAACGAGTTACCGGAGCGCCGGGCGTGCCGCGCTTGGGTTTCAGGCGTCGCGACTTGAACGGAACCACGACGCCGTCCTGAGGATGAACGACTCCGCTGACGTACTCGTCGTCGACCTTCTCACCGAAGATTCCGCCGCGTGCCTCGACGCCGTGTGCGAGCAAGTACGTCGGCTCGATGACCCAAGCGCCGGTGCGGTCGATCAAGCCGTGACGTCCGCCGACGCCTTCGATCCACTTCATCGCCGTGGCCCACTCTCCGACGAACGCGGTCACGTCGGCGAACTGTGGTTCGATCACCCACTCGCCGGTGGCCGCGTCTCGAAAGCCCCACTTGGAGTCCCAGCCGTGGAACCCCTCGGTGCGCGCCGCGAACAGTCCGTCGCTGGTTGCCTGCCGGTGCAGAAACGCAAACGCGCCGCGTCGGTCGATGTAGTACTCGCCGCTGTCGTCGGCGACCTGTGCGAACGGCTCACTCCCGAACCGCC
>JAUIKB010000623.1 GCA_030430975.1 Polyangia bacterium | reverse complement strand
GTCCAAAGAACAAAAAGATAAAAAGAAAGAAACTTTCATCAATCCGATCGATCCCGACATCCGCGGCCACGTGTTTGGGATTCTGGTGGTTCAGGACGTAGTGGCGATCGTGCTGATGGCCATCGTGACGGCGCTGGCGTCCGGTCAGAACGTCGGCCTCAAATCGCTCGGGCTGTTGCTCGGCCAACTCAGTGGCGTGGTGATCGCGATGCTCGTGGTGGGGCTGCTCGTGCTCCCGCGACTCGTGCGTTTCGCCTTGCGTCAGTCTGACTCAGAGATGCTGGTGGTGCTCGTCGCGGGAGCGGCGTTCGGATTAGCGATGGCGGCGCACGCGTTTGGATACTCGGTTGCGCTCGGCGCGTTCGTCGCGGGCATGGCGGTGGCCGAGTCCGGGCGCGGGCACGATGTCGAAAAGGCTATTGAGCCGCTGAGGGCGCTGTTCTCAGCCATCTTCTTCGTATCCATTGGCATGACCGTGGATCCGGTTGTGGCGTGGAAGAGCATGCCCCTCGCCTTGATCTTGTGCGGCGTGGTGATCGGAACGCAGTTTGTCTCAGTGGCCGTCGCGACGGTGCTGACCGGCAGCTCGCTGCGGCGCGGCGTGTATTCCGGCCTCGCCTTAGGCCAGATCGGGGAACTCTCGTTCATCCTCGCCACGATCGCGATCGCTGGAAAGGTCGTGCCCAAGGAAACGCTTCCTGCCCTGGTGACGGTCGCAACGATCACGGCGTTCACGACGCCGCTGCTTTTGAAGCGCGCACCAGCCATCGTCGGGATATTGGACCGCTGGCTACCCGACCGTGCGCACGAAGTGCTCGCGGCCTATCAAGCGTTTGTCCGACGCAACCAAACTCCCCTTGAAGGAGCCTCGCTGAGGAAACCTGCGTTTGCTGTCGTCCTCGACTGGTCTGCGCTGATCGTCCTAGTCGTGGTGAGGCATACCATCGTCACCCGGGTTCAGCCCCAGCTCGTTTCAGCCGTGAACGTCGGCGCCGCGGTCGTTGCCACACCGTTCCTCATTGGACTGATCCGGAGCGGGCGTCGCTTGGTGCTCCGTGTTCGAGCGCGGACCGGCGCTGACGAAACCGCGACCCCCTGGGCGAAGGTCGTCGAGGCCCTCGCGCTCGTCGCGATCGTGGTCGGCGTTGGCGTCCCGACGGTGGCGGCGCTGTCGCCACTCATGCGTGGAGCATGGATCGAAGCCGCCTTGCTGGGTTTGCTCCTGGCGACGTTGGTGCTTCTCGGACTCCGGCTCGGACGCGTCAAGGGAGATCACACTTCAGGCGTGGCTCACCTGGCGCTGGGCATCGCCGACCAAATGGGCGAGCCGGACAGCAGCCCCGCATCGATCGAGCGTGGACCCCTTGCAGGGCTCGACTACGAACCGATCCGCATCGCCGCCGGCACCGTCGACGGCCGGACGCTCGCGGAGCTGAATCTGCGTTGCGCCACAGGCGCCACGGTGATCGCGGTTTCCCGCGGCGGCGTGACGACGACGCTACCTACCGGTAGCGAACGCCTACACGCCGAAGATGTCCTCGCAGTGTCAGGCGCACCGGCCGCCATCGAGCGCGTGCGGGCGCTTCTGGGAGGAACTGCGGCACCGCGCGCCGCCGGCTAGAGCGCTCGGCGGCTCGGAGGGCTAAACCGTCAACGATACCGGCCGAATCCCGGTTAGACTCGGGCCGATGCTTCACTTGCGCCACTCGGTTCCGATTCTGCTGGCGCTAACGCTGGGGTGCGGCGCCGACGGGGACGAAGCACTTGAGTCGACGCTCGTCGCTGCACAGGCGCAAGAGCTGACGCGCCTTCGCAACACGTTCCATCCGATAGCGCATCAGTGGCTAGCGCCGCAGGCGACTCGCCCGGGGAGCACCGCGGCGCGCGCGGTACGAGTAACGTTGCCATCAGCGTCGGACGGACCCTTCGAGCTACGAACCATCGACCTAGTGCTTCAGGTGCGACGCAGCGTGGACGATTCACTAGCCGGTGCGTCGGTCAACGGACTCACCGTTTACGGCAAACGTGGCGCGGCGGCCGTTGTGCAGCGCGTCGACGCCAACGGAACCGAAGATTTCGTCGAGGTAACGAATCGGGCACGTGCTGAGATCCGCTACGAAGTCGACACTGGAGGATTCGCTGGCATCCGGCAAATCGGTGAGGTCATCGAGTTTCTCACCCCGAAAGGCGTGCCAAGAATCCGCATGCAAGCGCCGGCTGTGATCGGCGCCCGCGGACGGCAGGTCATCCCTCGCGTCGCTGTCCGCGGGTGCGCAGTCGACCGCAACCCGGCCCGTCCCTGGCTCCGGCCCGTGGAGTCACCGGGGGCGGACACGTGCACCCTGGTGGTGAGCTGGGATGCAGGCGCGGTTAGCTATCCCGTACTTGTAGATCCTTCGTGGGAATCCACCGCTAACATGTCGGTGCCGCGACACTTGCACGGCTTGGTAGTCATGGATAACGGAGACGTCTTAGCGGCGGGGGGTGCGGACCCAACGCTCCCAATGTCGACGCCTGGTAACCCGCCGCCCATCCCCGAAGGGCGACGACGCACAGAATTCTACAACCCGACCGCGGACGCGTGGGCGACTGGCACGGATCTTCCCGAGCGGCGTTTCGATGCGCGCATCGCGAAGGCAAAACGCTCCGGCGCCGAAGCCGTAGTTCTGGTCGGTGGATACACCGACAGCTCTCTCACCACCGAGGCCACGACGCAGCTGGTACTGACCGGGACCACCTGGACTTCGGAAACACTGCCAGGGCTGCCGCAGGGCACCTTATCGCTCACCCGTCTGCCTTCGTCCGCGGCCGCAGCATGGATGCTCGTCAGCGAGCTGGGCCCGGTATTCGCCGATGCTGATCTGACGGCTTATCGAACGAACTACCTGTCGTCGGTTCCAGCTCTATGTGACGTAGGTCGCAACCACGCAGCCGTATTGGTGGGTTCGTCGGTGTTTCTATCCGGCGGCCGGATCCTCGGCACCGGCACTAATCGTCTGCGCCGATTCGATATACTCAGCGGAAACTGTCAAAACATGGCACCCATGCCCGGTCGTCGAGAGCAGCACCTGATGTTGCAGAACGGCCCCGACAAGCTGATCGTGATGGGCGGATTAGCCTGCGCGAATCCGAACAACTGCTCCTACAACGGCACGTCCGCCGAGTACGCGATCGGCACCAATGAGTGGGTGGACAACTTCCCGAGGGTGCGCGCGCAACACTACGGCGCCATCGCCCTTGCGCTGCCGAATAATTGGCAGCTGATCGCCGGCGGCACGGCTGACGGCGCCCGCTTGGTAACGACTGCACTGCTGCCGCCAGGCGGCGGCGCACCCGAACGCGGTCCGGACCTGAATTTCCATCGCTCTCAAACCGCCGGCATCGTCTTGCCCTCAGGAGACGCCTTCATCGCAGGCGCCGACTATTTTCAGCCGCCCGGTTCGCCGCCGCTGATCCCCACGCCCTTCGCCATCAGAACCGCCGAGCGCCTGGAACTCGGTGGGCCCGGCGAGTCGTGCGCAAGCGGTGCGGAATGCCTATCGGGAACCTGCACGGAAGGCGTCTGCTGCGACTCGGAATGCACAGACGCCTGTATGACATGCGATGGCGACAAGCAGGAACCGGGAGGAACACCGGGCATTTGCTCGCCAGCGACGGTAGGGCAACTCGACCCGAACGGTCGCTGCCCCGTAACGCAAGCCCAACCATGCGGTAACACGGGCACATGCGCCATCGGCGGCGTGTGTCAGTTGGCCAGCGCGACCGTGAGCTGCGGAGACAGCGAGTGCTCGGTGGACGGGACGGAACTGATCACGCAGCGATGCGACGGCGCCGGCAGGTGTACCAACGCACCCATCGATTGCGGCGCGTACCAATGCGACGAGAACTCGACCGATTGCGGTGGCAACTGCGCCGGCACGACTGACTGCTCGCCGACTTCCTACTGCGACAATGGCACGTGCGTTCCTCGTCGCGCTATCGGCGAAGCTTGCGACAGCGGCGATCAGTGTGCCGGCGACGCCTGCACCGACGGAGTCTGCTGCGAGACGCAGTGCGATGGCCAGTGCGTGGCGTGCAACGAACCAGGCGAAGCGGGCCAATGCGTCGCCGTCGTGGGGAGTCCTCGCGGCGATCGTACGCCCTGTGACCAAGGCTCCTCTTCCAACCCCTGTAGTGCGCGGACCTGCGACGGTCAGAGTCGCGACCAGTGCAATGGCTTTGCGGGGAGCGACGTCATCTGCGCCTTCCAGGCCTGTCAAGACGGCATCGAGACTGTAGAGGCCACCTGCGACGGCGCCGGCGAGTGCGCGCGTGAACAAAAGCAGTGCGCACCGTACGCATGTGATGGCGATGCGTGCGGCACCGGCTGCACTTCGGACGATGACTGTGTCGCACCGAGCAAGTGCGACACCCAGGACGCCCAATGCATCAACACCG
>JAUIKB010000622.1 GCA_030430975.1 Polyangia bacterium | reverse complement strand
GCGCAGTGCGACGCCTCCAAGGCCGTTGCCCTGGCCGTCAACGCGAAGACGCAGCGCCCCGGCGTCTGCAACGCGCTCGAATGCGTCCTCGTTCACGAGGCGTCTGCGGAGCGAGTGCTGCCGGCGCTGGGCAGTGCGCTGGGCGACGAGGGGGTCGAGATGCGCGGCTGCGAGCGTTCGTGTGCTCTCATTCCGACGGCCGTGCCGGCAGCTCCTGACGACTTCGGGAGAGAGTTTTTAGCGAAGATTATCGCCCTTCGGGTGGTCCCGAGCATCGACGCGGCGCTCGACCATGTGCGTCGGTTCGGGTCGAATCACACCGAAGCGATCTGCACGGAGAACTACTCAAACGCGCAGCGCTGGCTGAGAGAGGTTGACGCCAGCTGCGTCGTGGTGAATGCCTCGACCCGTTTCAACGACGGTGGCCAGCTCGGCCTCGGCGCAGAAATCGGAATATCTACGTCGAAGCTGCACGCATACGGCCCCATGGGTCTGAATGAGCTCACCACGTCTAAGTGGGTAGTGCTCGGCGAAGGCCAGACGAGAAAGTGAGAACTTCAACAGCGTGACCACGTCCACCAAACGCACCCGCCCGGGTCTGAGTCGAAACGGTCGGCCCATGCCGTCCAGCGACGTTGAGAAAAGCAAGGCGATCGCGCTCGCCGTCGCCGCCGCCGGCTTGGACAAGAAGGCCACCCAGGTCGAGATCATCAACGTGGTCGGCAAAGTCGACTACGCGGACTTCCTCGTGCTGATGACGGGTCAGAGCGACAGGCACGTCACGTCGATCGCGCAAGGCGTGGATTCGCAACTCGGCGAAACCGGCGTGCGACCGATATCTGTCGAAGGCTTGCCAGCAGCAGACTGGGTCCTGCTCGATTTCGTGGACGTCGTGGTGCACGTGTTTCAAAAGGACGCGCGCGCTGTCTACGACCTCGACGGGCTCTGGATGGACGCCGAGCGACTGTCACCGCCAGGCTCCCAGTCGGACGCCACCGAGACGTCCGGCTGATCCCAAGCGGTGCGGGTTCGCGTTGTCGCTGTTGGAAAGCTGAAGGAGCGCGCGTTCCGCGAACTGGCGGACCTCTACCTAAAGCGCATCCAGCGCTTCATCGAGATCCAGGAAACGGAAATCAAGTCGTCCGCCGGCTTTGCACGTCACGTGTCCGATAGCGATCGGGTGATCGCGCTTGAAGTGCTCGGCAAGCAGCGCACGAGTACTGACTTTGCGGCTGGGCTTGAGCGGTGGGGCGCGACGGGCAAGGGGAACGTCACATTTCTGATCGGCGGCGCCGACGGGATTCCCCGCGACGTCTCGGCTCGCGCGTCCGAAGCGCTGAGCCTGTCCACGATGACGCTGCCGCATCGGTTGGCTCGGGTCGTGCTCTACGAACAGTTGTATCGTGGTTTCTCGATACTGCGCGGCGAACCCTACGCGCGCGAAGGCTGACAATTAGTTGGTTGGCTCGCGTGTTCGGTTACGGCCGATCAGCCACGCGATGCCGATCGAGAATATGTAAAGAACGATCAACGGGATAGCGAGTAAGAACTGGCTGGTGATGTCCGGCGGCGTAATGATGGCGCTGAGGGCGAATGCGATAACCACGAAGTAACGAGCGAACTTGATGAGATGCGTGTGGTTTACAACGCCAGCGAGCGACAAGAAGAAGATCAGTACCGGCAATTCGAAGACCGCGCCGAACGCGACGAGCATTCGGGAAACGAACTCGATGTAATCGCCGATCATGACCGTCGGTTTGACCTCGAAGCCCTCCTGACCGACCGGGCCGCCGAAGCCGAGCAGATACTGAAAGGCGATGGGGAACGCGACGCGCCACCCGAAGTAGCCGCCCCCCAAGAACAGTGTCGTACTGGCGACCACGAACGGGATGGCGTAGCGCTTCTCGCGCGAATACAGGCCTGGCGAGACGAACGACCAGAGCTGGTAGAAGATGACGGGTAGCGCGCCAACCAGGCCCGCCAGGATTGACAGCTTGATGTACGCGAGAAACAGCGAGGCCGGGGCGGGGAAGTGCAGTGCCGCCTTGCCGCCCAACGCGCCCGCATTCCATGCCTGCAAAAAGGGCGTCGTGAGCCACACCAACACCTGCTCGCGGTAGAACCACGCGATCGTCGCGCCGATCAAGAACGCGATGATCGCGCGTATCAATCGTGTCCGAAGCTCCGCTAGGTGCTCCCAGAACGTCATGACCTCTTCGTCGGTGGGTTCGTCTGTCATGCTCTTGGCGCCCCTTTTTTCCGCTGCGCGTCGGGGCGCTGCGGCTGCGCCGCGTGTCCAACATCGGTGTCTTCGGGGTCGACGTCGAGTTGATCGGAGTCAGAGTCAGAGGCTGTTGGCGCGCCTTCTTCCCGCTGCGCGGCGTCGGGGCGCTGCGGCTGCGCCGCGTGTCCAACATCGGTATCTTCGGGGACGTCGAGTTGATCGGAGTCGTCGGAGTGGAGCAGGTCGTCGGGGAGGGCGCCGTAGGCGTCGGCGCCTTCGACGGGGTATTCCCGGCTGCGATCGTATTCGACCTCTTCGTACGGATCGTCGAGATACGGGTCGGACTCTCGGCTGGTCCTTGGGCCGCTCAGATTGCCACGCACCAGCCCGCGTAGTTCGTTCAGGCCGCCGTCGAGGCCCTCGGCGCGGAGGATGTCGTCGATGCCCGTCTGTTCTCGCACCTCGGTCGTCAGACGGCGGATTTTCGCGATCCACATGCCCAACGTCCGGAGCATTCCCGGGAGCTTCTGCGGTCCGACGACCACCAGGGCTACGACCCCAATGATGATCAGCTCCGTCAGCGAGATGCCGAACACGGTCGCAAGCTACTCCCGTCGGCCCGACTTCGCAAAGACTTCGGACGCCACGCGATGCGTCCGTCGGGTGGCCGTCATCACCTGTGATATCCGCTACTTAACCGTATCGCCGCTGGCAGCGGCCGGCTCGATCCAAATCGGATTCGTAAAGGCGATCGGTTTCGCCGGAACGTGCACGTTCGGTAGACGCTTGTCGCCCTTTGCCAGCACTATAAGAAACGTCTTGCCTTTGACCCGAACGTCGAACGAACCGTCGTACCGCACCACGGTGCCCCTTTTCTTGACGCTGATGAAGCGGATCCGTTTGCCCTGACCGCCTAGCAACACCTCGATCGCGGAAACATCGATCCAGGGGGCGGCGCGGACCCTGAGCTGAACGCGAACCGTGCCTGCTGTGGGGCGTATCGTGTCACCGGGGCCGGCGCCGTCGATGGATACGTCGATGACCGGACCGCTGGTGACCTGGACGTGCCCTCGCCGGAGCGCGGCCACGATGTCTGCCTCGCTCGCGCGCAGATCGGCGGCATCATCCGTGCCTTTTCCGACCCGGATCAGGTTGCGAGGAAGACCGGGGTCCGCGAAAAACAGCTTGTGCGAGTCGCTGTTGCCGGTGGCGGTATAGCGGTGCCCGCGCGCGAGTTGATGAATCCAGTCTTTCAGAACGTGACGTAGACGCGGTTCGCTGTACATGTCGAGTCCGTTGAACACTTCGAGGACGTCGAAGCCGGCTTCGTATTCAGCGCTGTACTTTGCCGGAACGCGACCGGTCTTGTGATCGATGCCGTAGCGCTTGAAGTATCCGATGTCGCTGAAGCGCGGGTGATTGACCTGGATGAGCCCGTCGGGCGCGGCAGCACGCATCTCGGCGAATAGCTTCTTTGGCGTGGTGTTCGTGTAGGTGACGTGTTGGTTCAACGCCATCGGGAACAGATTGAAATGGCCGAACCGGTTCCCGACGGTGGACACCTCTGTCCCGATCATCGTCCTGATCGGCTGAGAGAGTTTTCCGCGGCGTACTAGTCGTCGGACGGCAGGACCCAGATCGCTTGTCGCGTAGTGGTCACTTGAACAAGCCAGTTCGACGCCCTCGGCCGCCACGGAGATGACTCGCGTCGTCATGCCGATGTCGGCGTCCACGCTGGGTGCCTGATGCAGGTGTAGATCCGCCGAGATCATGCCCGGGGTGGTGACGACGCGCGGCAGGCGTACGTCGACCTTTGTGGGTTCGCCAGCTCGAATCGTGACGTCGAACGATTGGGCGTCGCGCTCAATGCCCGCCGTTGCAAGTACGTTGTAGGTGCCAGGCTTGAGCGTTCGGGATATCTGGCCGTTTCCTGTCCAGACGAAACGGCCGGCGCCGGTCTCATCGCCATCGTTGCCGAACGAAGGGGCCGTGCTCGCGCCTCGGCCGCTAAACGTGAGCTTGGCCGCCAGCGGTTGACCAGCTTCGTCGACAATGCGCGCTTCGAGGGTACCCGTCACGTCGATCGTTGGCGCTTTGGAGACGGGCTCGAATTCAAGCACGCGCTCGACTTTATGAGTTTTCCCCGGCGGTAAAGCGAGTGTGTGGTGAACGACCTGCACCGTGGGGGCGAGCCCGGCGTAGCGCCCACGGTAGCC
>JAUIKB010000621.1 GCA_030430975.1 Polyangia bacterium | reverse complement strand
CAGGGCTGGGCGGTGCTGGAGAACATGAGCGGCCAGGACTGGCGCGGCGTCGAACTGACCCTGGTCTCCGGAAACCCCGTGACGTTTCGCCAGGCCCTCTACTCCGCGTACTACGTGGATCGCCCCGAGGTTCCGGTCGAGGTCCTGGGCCGGGTGCTGCCCGTTCCCGATACCGGCAGCGTCGACCTGGGCGCCCGTGAGGAGGGCAGCCCCCGGGAGTTCAACCGAACCCAGGACGCGGACAGTGCCGATCCCCGTGCCAGCCGCGCGGCCGGAGGCGCCCTCACCGCCATGAAATCCATGCCAGTACCCGCGTCCATCGCCGCGGAGGCCTCGAGCCTCGCGGGCCATTGGAAGCTGGACAACCTGATCTTCGTCTACGACGACAACAAGATCACGATCGACGGTTCGACGGAGAAATCGTTCACGGAAGACGTTGCAGCGCGGTACGCGGCGTACGGATGGGACGTGTTGAACGTCGACGGTCACGACGCATTAGAAGTGCGCGATGCGCTGACGACGGCCGCGCGCCGCAATGGGAAGCCGACACTGATCATCGCGCGAACCCATATCGGCATCGGAGCGCCGACTAAGCAGGACACCGCCGCGGCGCACGGCGCGCCCTTGGGCGCGAAAGAGGTTGCCGGGGCCAAACAGAACGCCGGGTGGCCCGCCGAGCCGACGTTCCACATTCCCAAGGACGCAGCCTCGGTGTTCGCGGCTCAGCGCGGGCGCAACGCCGAACGCTATCAAGCCTGGCAAGCTCGCCGAGCGGCCGTGAAGGATCCTGAAGCAACGAAGCTGCTCGAGCTCGTTGCGGGCGCACCCGTTCCCGATCTCGTTGACCAACTGCTGGAGGTTGCTCCGAGCGAGCCGGATGCGACACGCTCGACCGCCGGCGCCATTCAGCAGACCGTTGCGTCGGCCGTGCCGACGTTGATCGGTGGCTCGGCCGACCTGGCCGGATCATGCAAGACGACGATCAAGGCTGCAGACGACCTGACGGCGCAAAACTATGCCGGGCGGAACCTGCACTTTGGAATCCGCGAGCATGGCATGGCGGCAGTCATGAACGGTTTGGCGCTCAGCGGGCTCGTTCCCTTCGGGTCAACGTTTCTAATCTTCAGTGACTACATGCGCCCGTCCATCCGACTCGCCGCGCTCATGAACCAGCGAGCCGTGTATGTTTTCACCCACGACTCGGTATTCCTCGGCGAAGACGGCCCGACTCATCAACCGATCGAGCAGCTCTGGTCGCTTCGGCTGATTCCGAACCTCGACGTTGTGCGCCCGGCGGATGCTGCTGAATGTGCGGTGGCCTGGGCCCACGCAGTGAGTAGGAGTGATGGCCCAACGGCGCTAGTGCTCAGCCGCCAGAAGCTCCCCGCGCTGAGCGCGGCGGCTCCAGGTGACCTGATGCGCCGCGGAGCGCACGTCGTCGTCGACGCGCCCGACGCGGCGTATGTCCTGATCGCCAGCGGAAGCGAGGTGCACGCCGCCACCGAGGCCGCGAGCCTGCTAGCCGAGCAGGGGCATCCGACGCGCGTGGTTTCGATGCCTTGCGTCGAGGCTTTTCTGAAACTGCCGCGCGCTGAGCAGGATCGCCTGCTCGGTGCTGGCAAGCGGGTAGCCATCGAGGCGGGTCGATCGCTGCCGTGGTGCGCGATCACCGGTTCGGACGGAATACAGATCGGCGTCGACCGCTTCGGCGCTTCGGCGCCCGCTGCCCGCTTGGCAGAGGAGTTCGGACTGTCGGGTGCCCGCGTAGCCGCCCGCGTGCTCGAGGGAGCGTAGATGTCGCTTCCGATCGTGCTCGTCCCGCATCCGCACGTGAGGGTGGATCCGAACGTGTTGGGTGGTAGTCCCCACGTCGTTGGCTCGCGCGTCCCCGTGCGCCGTCTGTGGGCGTTCCATCGCGGCGGCGCGAGCGTCGAGACGCTGCTGAAGCGCTATCCAAAGCTGGGGCCAGCGAAGGTCTTCGATGCGCTCGCGTTCGCGTATGACAATCAGGCGGTGGTCGATGCCGACATCGCCCGCGAGGAGCGTTTGCTAGCTCAGAGCGGCGCGAAACGCCCCGCCGGGCTGCGTCCTCTCAAGCAGATTGCCTTGCCTTTTGACGCCGACGACAGGTGATTTCGGCGCGCATTTAGCGCAATAATTACGATAGCTTAGAATAATCCACTGAGGGCGTGAGCCGTTTGGGTCCCCTACAGACTCTTTACAACCGGCGGAAAAACAGCGATAGCGCCGCAACTGAACACCGGGGAGGCATTCCGCTCCGGTGACTTGGAAACCAGCCTTAACCCCGCGCGGGATTCGTCACGACGCGGCACAACAAGATTGCCCGATAAGGGGCTCAGCCTCGCAAGAAGAGGCTTAGGAGGACACAAGATGGGTCGTAGTTACAAGACACCCCTGCTCGGGGTCATGACGTTAGCCACCATGCCGCTGCTCGTTGATTGCGGCGGACTTCCCGGCGTTCCCGGACTGCCCGGTGGAGGCGACTGCCCCTCGGACCCGTCGGCGATCATGGAAGCCAGCTGGGGCCTCGACGCGAAGCTCGAGGGCCAGATCAAGGCAGGCCTCGCCGCCTCCGCGAACCTGCAGGCGCTAGCCGCCGAGGTCGAGGGCGAAGTGGCCGGCGCGTGCGGTCAGCTCGCCAAGGACCTCGGCGCCAGCGACGAGGACATCACCCCGGCCGAAGAAGGCCCCGGCAAGAAGGCTGAGGCCGCATGCCAGGCCGCCGTCAAGCTGATCGGTGAGTTCAAGGCCAAGGTCGGCGGCTCGATCAGCCTCGACATCGTTCCCCCGAAGTGCTCGGCGTCGCTCAACGCGATGGCCGACTGCGCAGCCAGCTGCGACGCGAACATCGAGCCCGGCTCGGTCGACGTGAAGTGCGAGGGCGGCGAGATCAGCGGCAAGTGTGGCGCTGAGTGCAAGGGCGAGTGCACCCTCGAAGCCGGCGCCGAGTGCACCGGTTCGTGCTCGGGCACCTGCAGCGGCGCCTGCGAGGCCGGCTTCTCCGGCAAGTGCGGCGGCGAGTGTGAGGGCAAGTGCGACGGCAAGGATGCCAAGGGCAAGTGCGAAGGCACCTGCGAAGGCAAATGCAGCGCCGAAGGCGAAGGCAAGTGCACCGGTACCTGCAGCGGCAGCTGCTCGGCTTCGTGCAAGGCGTCCGCTTCAGGCGAGTGCAAGGGCACCTGCTCGGGCGAGTGCAGCGTGAAGATGGAAGCCCCCAAGTGCTCGGGCGAGGTCAAGCCGCCTGAGATGAGCGCGGAGTGCCAGGCTAACTGCGATGCTGAGGTGTCCGGTAAGCTCGAGTGCACGCCGGCCAGCGTTGCGGTCAAGTTCTCGGGTGAGGCCGAGGCAGGTGCGAAGCTGAAGAGCGCCCTGGAGGCGAACCTGCCGGCACTGCTCAAGGTTACCTTGGGCATGAAGGGCAAGCTCGAAGGCGCCGTCACCGGCGTGAAGACGGTTGTCGAAGGCCTGCAGGGCGTCGTCAGCGGTGGTGGCGAAGCTGCGCTCAAGGTCGGTGGCTGCGTTGCCGCCGCCGTCAAGGGTTCGGTCGATGCGTCCGTGTCGGTCAACGTGTCGGTTTCGGCGAGCGCTTCGGCGAGCGGCGAAGCGGGCGCGGGCTGATAGCCGCACCCTCAGTTAGCTGACGTCGTCAGCACTGACCATGAGGCTCCGCAATCGCGGGGCCTCATGTGTTTTGTGACCCCCAGGACGCGTCGAGTACGAGCGCGCTCTTTGCGATGCTGTTTACAGTCGGGCTTCGAGGGCCGCGGAAACGTCTGGAGTTCCGCTAAAATCGTCGGGAGCCCCGGCGAGTCGACCTCGTAGGGTTTGAACGCGCGCCGCTGCCTGCTGGCAGCGCGCCCTGAAGTTCGACTCCCGCTCCGCGCGTCGGATCAATGCGTCGAGGGCGCGCTCCTGCAGCTCGTGGTCCTTGCAGATCAGCAGCGCATCGCAGCCGGCGGTGACGGCGCGCACCGCAGACTCGCCAACCTCGTGGTGAGCGGTCAACGCGCCCATCTCGAGATCGTCGCTGAACAAGACCCCGCCAAACGACAGCGCCCAGCGCAGTAGTTCGGTGTTGATCACGTGGCTGTGGGTCGCTGGGTGTGCGGGGTCCAGGGCGCGGAACACGACGTGGGCGCTCATGAGGCACGGAAACTTCGCGCGGATAGCGGCTCGGAACGGGGCCAGTTCAATCGCGTCCAGGCGCGGGCGCGGGTGGTCGACGTACGGCAGCTCGATGTGGCTGTCAGTGCTCGTGTCGCCGTGTCCGGGGAAATGCTTGCCGCACGGCAGGACGCCGGCGTCGCGCAGTCCCTGAGCGTAGGCGACCGCCATCTGAGCGACGCGGTCGGGATCGCTACCGAAGCTTCGGTCACCGATCACCGGGTTGTCGGGATTGCTATCGGTGTCCAACACCGG
>JAUIKB010000620.1 GCA_030430975.1 Polyangia bacterium | reverse complement strand
TGTACGACGCTACGTGACTGGGAGCGTTGTCGGCGGTCGCCGTCTGGAGCCACGAGCCGAGCGATGACGAGCTACTCCTTGCGCGCCGCCAGGACGGCTGGCAGCCGACAGCTACCATGCTGAAAAGCGGCGCCTGTGTGCTCGGGCATGCTGCGCAGCTGACCACCGACACTTCCTCGCACGACTGAAGCTCGCGATCGTCGCTCCGGTACGCCGACCTGGCGTCCGCGCACCGACACCCGAGCCGTCGCCTACGAGCGCGCGGTGCACAGTCGAGCCCGGTGCGTCGGGGGCGCGTGACCGTTGAGTGACACAACGCGTTCGCAGCGCGCTGCCAATCCATAATCATCTTTATTTCTAAATACTTACAGACAAGATACGCGTCACCCGACGGCCCCGGCCAAAGAAAATTGCGAAAAACTCTTCGCAGCCCTTGAACACCTGGTTCAACCACTTATACTGGTTGAACCACTGGACGAACCGACTCACCGGCGAGTCCGGCCACAGCCATTCACCCCAGCGCGTCCAAACCGCCCGTTCGCCCGGCGGCGAGGTCTGGCATGACAGGCCATGGAAGAAATCCCCCAAGGCTCCAACATCGCCGACACCATCTTTCGGGAGCTGCGTTTGCAGATCCTGAGCGGTGACCTGCCGCCGGGTATCCGGCTGCCTGGCGAGCGCGAACTGGCGGCAAAGTACGGCACGAACCGCAACACGCTGCGCGAAGCTGTCCGAAAGCTCGAACAGTCCAAGTTGGTGACGGTCCGCCACGGACAGGGCGTGACTGTCGCCGACTTCCGACGCACCGGCACCATGGAGCTGCTAGCGCCGCTTCTAGAGAGCGGCCCCGACAGCGCTGAGGTGCTGCTCATCCTCGAGGACATCCTACCGGCAAGAGAAATGGTGCTGGAGTTCGCAGCTCGGCTGGCGGTGCGCCGTGCCAACAAGGCCGACCTGGAACGGATGCGCGATATCACCGCTTTACTCGTTACGGCTTTCGACCGGCGCGACCCAGCCGTCATCGGACGCGGATTCCAAGCATGGCTGGATGCGCTGATCGATGCGGGTCACTCGGTGGCCGTCCGTTGGATCGCCAATCCGTTCATGGAGGCATATCGCGAGATCCTGGACCGGTTCCCCGCGATCTGGATCCTTGACGACAGCTTTCCGACTCACCTTCGCGAATTCGAACGCGCGCTCGAGGACGCCGATGAAGACGCCGCGGTCAAAGCGATACGCGTCTACTACGAACGAATCGACTCAGCATTTATCACTACGGTTAAAAACGTACTGGCCCCCCCACCAACACCCCCACCAAAGGACTAGTCATGAAAAAGGACGGCAAGCCACTCGTTCGCCTGAACGTAACCAACGACGCACCGACGTTCGCTCGAGAACCGAGGGGCGTCACCCGCTTCGCCGAGCCTTATCGCCTAGGAAAACGCACCGAGTCGGTCCTTCACGCCATGATCGATCTTCTCGTACCGTCCGCGCCAGCCCCGCGCACGCCGGCTCTGCTGACCAACGTGGCGGAGTACGTCCGCGGCTTCATGGCCTACATGCCGGCGCTCGCCCGACTCGGACTGGTCGTCGCGATGTGGCTGCTCGACTGGTCACCTCGCTGGATGCTTCGAAGCCGCCGCAAGCTAACCGAACTGCCCCGATCCAAAGCCAACGCCATCATCGAGCGGATCGGTAGCAGCAAGATCTCATATGTGCGGACGCTGGTCGTGGGGGTTCGCGGCCTAATCCTCAGCGGCTACTTCGATCAGCCCGAGGTTCACGAGGCCATCGGCTATGCGCCCATCCCGTTCATGGCCGAACGCGTCGATGCTCGCAGAGCCCTGACGACACCCGCCCACGCAGCCGCCTAGCCAATTGCCCCAACACAGGACCGCACCATGATTCTTGCCTTTGATGATTACGACACCGAAACGACCTTCGAAACCGACGTCGTCGTCGTTGGAACCGGCGCCGGTGGAGCGGCCGCTGGAGCAAACCTAGCCGAGCAGGGGCGCCGCGTGCTGTTCGTCGAAGAGGGCGGGTACCACCCGACTTCTAGCTTCAACCCCTACACGACGCAGAGCGTGCCCCGCATGTACCGGGACGCGAGCGCCACGGTGATCTTCGGCCGAACACCGATCCCCTACGTCGAAGGCCGCTGCGTAGGAGGCAGCACCGTGATCAACGGTGGAATGGCATACCGTACCCCGGACCGCGTGCTCGCGGAGTGGGAAGCCACGACCGGTTCCAGCGACATGGGTCCACGCGCCATGGCGCCGCTGTTCGAAGCGGTCGAGGCGATCATCAGCGCCCGCAAGCAGTCGGACGACTCCATCGGCGAAGACAGTCGAATCATGCAGCGAGGCGCCGAAAAGAAAGGCTGGCACTACACCACCAACCGCCGCAACCAGGACCGCTGTGTCGGCGCAAACAACTGCGCGCTCGGTTGCCCGACAGGGGCAAAACAGTCCACGCTCGTAAGCTACATGCCCCGCGCGATGAAGGCTGGAGCGGAGTGCATCACGGAAGTGCGGGTCGAGCGGCTGTTGATCGAAGGCGGACGGGCGGTCGGAGTGGTCGGTCGGGCGATCGATCCCCGAACTCGACGACTCACGAAAAAGATCACCGTGCGTGCCCGGGCGGTCGTCATCTCGTGCGGGGCGGTCCAAACGCCGGTGCTGCTGCAGCGCCATCGCCTCGGTCGGCCATCTCGGCAGCTCGGAAAGAACTTTCACTGCCATCCCAACGCCAAGGTGCTGGCTGTGTATCCGCAGGATGTCGACGGGTGGAAGGGCGTGTCTCAGAACACCCAGATCCGCGAGTTCCACGAAGACGGCATCCTGATGGCAGAAAACTTCGTCTCACCAAGCATCCTGGCCGCCTACTTGCCGTATCACGGCGACCGCGCGTGGGAGCTCATGCAGCGCTACCGGCAGATGGTACTAAGCGGCGTCCTAGTCGAAGACTCGAACTCGGGCTCGGTCCGCCGCACCTTCGCAGGCATGCCGTACGTCTCGTACGAGCTGACGGCGCTCGATCACGCGCGCTTCAAACGTGGCGTCAAACTGCTAGCAGGCATGCACTTCGATATGGGCGCAGAGTACGTGATGCTGCCATTTCACAATCAGCAAATCGCGCACTCCCCCGACGACCTCAAGCGGATCGATGACCTACAGACCGACGTCCGCACGCTCGAGCTGTTCACGCCCCACCTGATGGGTACGTGCCGGATGGGCGCTGACCCAAAAACCTCTGTCGTCGACCTCAGCGGCCAGCTCTGGGATCTTCCCGGCTGCTACGTCGCCGATGCGAGTGTTTTTCCCACCGCGATCGGCGTCAATCCGCAGGTCACGATCATGGCACTAGCGACGCGCGTCGCTGAGCGCCTCCAACTCAAGCAGCAGGCCGCGTAATCGTGTAAGCCTCCCCCATGCGGATTCTCGTCGCCGGGTGTGGGTATGTCGGGTCAGCACTTGCAAGACGTCTGATTGCCGACTCACATCAGGTATACGTCTTGCGACGTTCGCCCGCGCAGGTAGTCGAGTCGGCGACGACGATCGCATGTGACCTCACCGATCCAGATGCCCTGATGGATCTTCCTGACGTGGATGCGGTGGCATACACCGCATCGGCTGACGACCGTTCGGAAACAGCTTATCGTGAGGCTTACGTAGACGGTCTGAAAAACATTATCCACGCGGTTCAGCCCGGTCGCCTCGTGTTTACGTCGAGCACGGCTGTCTACGGACAGAACGACGGTAGCTGGGTGGACGAGACATCGCCGACGCACCCCACGCGCTTCACCGGCGAGGTGATGTTGCAAGCCGAAGCGATCGCGCTAGAGGCCGGCGGCATCGCTTTGCGCCTGGGCGGGATCTACGGACCCACCCGTGATCGCCTCATCCGCCGCGTGCGCAGCGGTGAGGCAACGCTTTCGCGCGGGGCTCCTCACTACACCAACCGCATCCATCGCGACGACTGCGCCGGCGCGGCCGCCCACCTGCTTCTCGGCGACTCTCGTTCCGAAGTAGTCATCGGAGTCGACGACGCACCAGCTGCCCGAGACGAGGTGCTCGGCTGGCTCGCGGACCAGCTGGGTACGGACCTACGTTCCGACGACAGCGCCATGGAAGCCCCGGCGACCGGAAAGCGCTGCCGCAACGCTCGGCTCAAAGCCTCAGGCTACGCCCTTAGCGTGCCGACTTTTCGACACGGCTACGGGGCGATGTTGGCAGCCACGCCGCCTCGCGCTGCCGACTAACACTGTTCATCTGCACCCTGCGTGGTTGAACACTGTTTTTTTGTTCATTTTTAGGATCGCAGGTGGTACCGATTCGGGCTCAACGTTTCTGAGACCGATCGATATGGCAACCAGACGCATGAAGCGGCCCGCTAAGAAGAAGGCACCCGCCAAGAAGAAGGCGCCCGCCAAGAAGAAG
>JAUIKB010000619.1 GCA_030430975.1 Polyangia bacterium | reverse complement strand
AGGTGAGCGTACGCGCCGACCGGCGTAATGCCGTCCACTACCAGCTGTCTCCGCGCACCGCCCACATCGATCAGCTACCGCGGCTCGCCGTGGAATGGAACGACCGTGGCGAAGAGCCGTACGCATGGCGTACCATCGTCGATCATGAGGCCTCTAGCCCTGCTGTTGCTGCTCTGCGTTGTTAGCGGCTGCTCGAAAGAAAAGCCGCGCTCGCTCAGCGACACCGAGGGACGCAAGGTAAAAGCACTGTGCAAGCGTGAGGGTGGTTGCAAGCTGAAGCAGGTCGGCGGGGCCACCCACGAGGGGCATTCCAAGCTCAGCCTGCATCGCGACTCGCGACACGTGGGTCTGTGCAGCGTGAATGGCGAAGCCAAGCCCACTCCCGCAGACTGCCGACCGCTGGTGTGCGAAAAGAACGCGGATTGCCCGCCCGCTCACGGCATGAAACACGGCAACTGCATCAATCAATACTGCGTGGAGCCCACCGCAGAGCTGGCCGTCGCTGACTCGATCATGCTGTGCTTGGCGGGGACGGGCTTCGGTAAGACCGATCCTAAGCAAGTCGGGCTATACGCAATGGCGCTGAACTGTGGGGAGCCTTGTAAGGTGCCGGCACCCTGCCGGCAGCCCTAATCCCGCATTCGCGTCGAGGGCTTGCCCGTAGCTCGCGGAATCGTGGCAGAATCCGCCCCCCGCCCACTCGGGATATCCCATGACCCAGAACGACCCCATCCCCGCCAGCGCCGCTCTTGCGGCCTACGCCGAATCGCTGATCGAAGGGCGGCGGGTGATCGTGTTTGGCGACTCTTCCTCGCGGCTGGCAGAATGTCTGCTTGAGCGGGGTGCACGCCTGGTCCACGTCTACGATCCCGATCCCGGTCGGGTTGCCGAGTCGACAACACGCAACCCGTCTCGAAACGTCACGTACGCCCCCCTCGGCGAGGGCGGCGTCGCGGTTCGCGAAGGCGCGTTCGACTTGGCCATCGTGGATAACCTGGCCGCGTTGGGCGAGCCGGCGCCGGTACTCGAGCGACTCAAGAAGACGCTCTCGGCACGCGCGGCCGCGCTGATCGTCTCGCCGAACCCGGCGCGGTCTGACGACCCCTCCCTGGAATACTACGCTTTATATGACTGCGTAGCGAGTCATTTCGACGAAGTAAAAATGCTCGGACAGACACCGTTTCGAGGATACGCCGTCGTCGACTTTGCCGAACAGGGCGAACCGGAGATCACCGTCGATGCCGCATACGTGCCGGGCGGCGCCGAGGAGCCGGAGTGGTTTGTTGCCGTCGGTGGCCCCGAGGGCCTGAAGCTCGATCCTTTCCTAGTGGTGCAGCTACCGGAAACGACCGAGTCACCGCAAAAGGCCGCGTTCGCACAGCAGCGCATCGCACATCTTGAAGCCTCGCTGCAGACGGCGCACGATGAGTTGTCGGAGCTGCGCGACCAGAGTCAAGCGTCGCGCGACACCGCGTCACGCGTTGCGGATCTCGAGGCACAAGCCGAGAAGGCTGAGAAACTGCTCAAGGCCGCGCGCAGCGACCAGGAGCGTCAGAAACGCCAAGCCGAAGAAGCAGCGCACAGCGCGGACAAAGCGCTGGCGGAACTCTCTACTGCGCGTGAAGAAATCAAGGCGCTCAAGCAGCAGCTCGGCAACGCGGACCGCAAGGACGACTCGAAAGCGAAGGCGCAGATCAGCGACGCCCAGCGCGCACGAGACGATGCTCTCGACGACCGCGACCGCGCCCTGGACGAGCTCGACCAAGCCGAGCGCGAACTGAAACAGCTGCGCACGGATCTGGACCGTGCCCGACGCGATCTGAAGAAAGCCAGCACGGAGCTGAGCCAGGCCCGCACGGACACGAACAATTCGAAGCGCAAGCAGGCACCCGGAAGCGACGCGCGTCCACCGACTGCTACGAGCGAGGATGCTCAGGCGGATATCGAACGCCTGGAGGCCCTGCTACGCGACCGAGCGCACACGATTCGGCAGCTCGAACGCGACCTCAAAACAGCGGAGGATCTGGGGCGCCGGCTCGGAGATGAGTTCGGTCAGGCCGCCACTACGCCCGGCGCGGCTCCGCCCGATTTGGCCCAAAAGAACGCCGAACTCGAAGCTGAGATCGCGACGCTGAAGTGGACGGTTCAGCAGCTCGAGGGGCGTCTGAACGAGAGCCGACCGCGAAGTGGTTGACAATTAGACCCTTCGACTTAGGTTGCCGCCGCGAGTGCGCCCTACTGCGGGGACTTGCTTTCCTTCGACAGCAGCCGACCGCGGTCGGATGTCAGCCCAGACGTAAGACCAGATGAGCAAGCGCGATTATTACGAAGTCTTGTTGGTTGCCAAAGACTCGTCCGACGACGAAATCAAGCGCAGCTATCGCAAATTGGCGCTGAAGTACCACCCGGACCGCAACCAGGGCGACGCCGACGCTGAAGCCAAGTTCAAGGAAGCGACCGAGGCTTACTCGGTATTGTCGGATAGCGACAAGCGCGCCGCGTACGACCGATACGGACATGCAGGCGTACAGGGCGGCGGGTTCGATTTCCAGAACGCGGGGATGGGCGACATTCTCAGCCAGTTCCAGGACATGTTCGCCGACTTCTTTGGCGGCTTTGGCGGGGGCGGAGGCGGTCGCCGCGGTCCCGAGCGCGGACAGGACATCCGTATCGATGCGCGCGTTAGCTTCACAGAAGCGTATACGGGAACGAAGAAAGAGGTCCGGGTCGTCGGCGCCGCGCCGTGCGAAACCTGCGACGGTTCCGGTGCGGAAAAAGGTTCGAAACCCGAACGCTGTCCGCAGTGCAACGGGCAGGGGCAAGTCACGACGCAACGTGGCTTCATCATGTTCAGCACGACGTGCCCGCGCTGTCGTGGGGCCGGGGTGCACATCACCAATCCGTGCAAGACGTGTCGGGGCGGAGGCGCCGTCGAAAAAGAGCGCAAGGTGTTGGTCACGTTCCCGCCGGGCGTCGACAGCGGCGTCCGCATGCGCGTGCCGGGTCAAGGCATGCCCGGCCCCCCCAATTCACAGGCCGGCGACCTGTACGTCGACGTCGAGGTTCAAGAGGACGACCGGTACCAGCGTGACGCCTTCGATCTGATCGCTCATGAGCGCGTGACCTTCGCTCAAGCGGTGCTCGGGGCGACCATCACCGTGGAACTCCCGGACGGTGAGACGCTCGAGGTCGAAATGCCTGCCGGCACGCAACCCGGTTCAGTCCTCACAGTCCGGGACAAGGGCTTCACGCGGCTGGACCGGCGCGGCCGGGGCAGGCTGCACGTGGTGGCCGACGTGCACGTTCCAAAGAAGTTGAGCCGCAAAGCGAAAAAGCTACTCGGAGAACTCGACAACGAGCTGCAGACCGCCATTTCGAAGGCGAAGAAGCGAGCCGGATAAGACTGACGCCGGCTGCCCGGCTCGAGGCTGCCTCGGACATGATCGAACCGGTCCTACTGCTACACGCGTGGTCAGTCTGTGGCAGGCCGCTCCCAGAATTCGTTGGGGGTCGCCGGTCGGAGCTGCGACCGCTGCGTGAGACCGGGTCACACGCCCTCGGGAACCAAGCCCGAATCTGATCAGAGTCTGATCATTTCCGTTCCAAAAGCGATCGGACCCCGAAAACGCTGGACGGGACGAGCCGCGAGCGAGACTGTTCCTATATGGGGACGCTCGTCCCGGTATTCGAAGCAGTGTGCCGCTGAGCGGCGGCGCACTTGGAAGAGGTCACGCATGGATCCAGCAATGCAGCCGATTAACGGCATTTCACTCGAACGCTACGCCGAACTCGGCGCGCTCACCGCCGACCACGTCAACGACAAGAACGCCCAGGCGGCCATCGTCGAAAAGGAAGGCGTCAGCCGCGCCGACTGGGAAGCCGCCGTCGCCGGGTGGACCGCCCGGATGCAGGACATGTCGCTGATGGGCCGCGTTGCCACCGCCTACATGCCGCTGTACCAGGCTGCGCTAGCCAAGACGCAGGGCGTGACCTCCGCGACCTATGAAGACTTCGTGTGCGTCAGCGCGGCGATGAAGGTGTTCGGACCCGAGGGCGGACTATCGGCGTGTGGACTGAACATGACCGAGTGGACGCAGATCGCTGGCCATTGGAACAACACCATGAGCCAAAACATGATGCAGTACGCCGGGCACCCCAACTACCTGGCTCAGGAAGAGCAGCGTCTCCGCGGCGGCGGTCAGCCACGCAAAGTCAGCGTAACCAAGTCCGCAGCCAGCCCGCAGGCCGCTGCAAACATCGTCCAACCTGCGCCGATGGGCATGGCCAACCCGGTCATGCAGCAGGCCGCCCAAGCTCAGCAGCAGGTGATGGCCAATCCAATCGGATTCGGCATGGCGCAGGCGGCCGGCGCATTCGGCATCGGCAGCAGCATCACGCCTGGAACGCGCGTCAAGATCCAGTGGTCCGACGGAAACCACTACCCGGC
>JAUIKB010000618.1 GCA_030430975.1 Polyangia bacterium | reverse complement strand
TGAGTTCGATATCCATAAGCCCGCCATGGGGATGCTCGATCCGGATCTGGTGAACGTCACGATCAAGGGCATGAGTTCGGCGACGATTCCGCGTGTCGATGGTCCGAGCGAGTGCGCTGGCGGCGGCTGGTATTACGACGATGCAACCGCACCCACGCGCGTGCTTCTGTGCGACGACAGCTGCGACGAGGCGCAGCAACAGGTCGCCTCTGGCGAGGGGTCGATCGCCGTGAGCTTCGGCTGCGCCTCGGTGATCAAGTAGTCGGACCGGTCACAGGAGCTTCAGAAAGGCTTCGATCGCCCTAGCTTCCTGTGGGGCGAGGGCGCGCCCGTGGGCGTCGTTGTGCCCCGCTGGGTCGTGAAGGAATTCGCCTGAGGGGCCGCCGACGCGCGCCCTTCCGAGCACCTGAGCCAGCGTTTCGGCGGAGCCGTTTGTAAAGTACGGGTACTTCAGCGCAATGCGCCGAAGCGAAGGTACCCGAGCCCCACGTTCGTGAACGTACGGCGTCACACCGGTCTTGGCATAGGTGTCGCGTGCCCAAACCGGACCGTCCCGATCGGAGAAGATGATCGACGCCCAATCTCGCGGTGGGGCGACGGCCGGGTCATCGGCGCGCCAGCGCGGTGCGTGGCAGTCGGCGCAGTGACGTTCGAATAATCGAGCCCCGGTTTGCTCGAGTTCGGTGAATTCACGGCGGCCAAACGTGTTCGGGTTCTTTTCATGCCGAAACGCCATGAGAAAGCGCATCAGCGCACGGCGTAGCCGCAGCGGCCCGATGCGGTCGGCGACGATCCCCATACGCTTCAGAAACGCCGCCTGCGACGGCACGTTGAGAGTGAAATCATCGCGCAGGTTGGCGTTGGAGTTGGCGACTCGAAACTCGTTGTGAACCATTTGGCTCATGTCGCGGTCGAGCGCGCGGGAAAAATGCGGTCGGTTGTTAAACAAGCCGCGTAGCGTCTTGGTCGTGGCGCGCACGTTGCCACGTCCGGTGTGGTGCGTCCTGCCGTCGACGTTGCCCTCGAAGTGACAGGTCTCGCAGGTGAAGCGACTTAGTTGCCCTTCGCTGCTGTTGGCCGGGGCCATGATGGTTGTAAAAAAGAGTGCTTCCCCGAGGCGCTCATCCACGTCCCGCGGCGCCGATGGCACCTCCACAACAGCGCTGTCCGTGGTCACCACGTCGAGCAGCGGATTGGTGCAAGTCCAACCTTTTGTGCGCGCGATGCAGTCGCTCATGCCCGGAAGGATGGGCTTAGGGCTCGGGTTCGGTGGCGTCGAGGTAATGTCTATATCGAGACGGATATTGGTCGCATAGCCCCAGACGTGCACGCGCGATCCTGACTTGTCGAATCGTGTGACCTTGGGAGTCACCAGTCCGCTTGCGGCGACGTTCAAGGCGGCCAGTCGCTCGACGCGCGCGTGTCGAAGACGATACAGGTATGTGAACGAGTCGATGTTTCCAAACGAGCCGATCGTTCGGTCGAGCGGCGCATCCTCGACGCCACTCGCGGCGATCAGGAGCTCGCCATCCGCTTTCGCGTGGGCGTCGAACGACCAGATTGGCCCGTCGTGAGAGATCGTTACCGGTGGCCCCATCAACAACGCGCCGTCCGACCCCGTCGCATACACTCGTAGCTGGTGCTCGAGCAGGCAGCTTACAAGTAGCGAGTTACCCCGTCGGAGCAGCGCGTCGGCGCCTCGACAGCGGTCGCGCATGATCCAGTCGCCGTGTCGATACTCCCAGAGCGATCCGGCGTGGAAGTCCGCTACGTGCACGACACCCTCACCGTGCCCCACGACGCTCCGCGCGGTCACACCTTCGGGAAGCGCGAGCGGAGCTGCACGCGTCAACGCGCACCCGCCGTCGGCGCACCGGACTGCAAATCGCTGCAGTTCGCGGCTTTGCATACTCGCGACGATCAGTCGTTCGGCCGTCAGTGACAACCCGGACGGCTGACGCGCCACCGGAAGTTCTTGAACCTGATTCCCGCTTCCATCGAACACTAGTAGTCGGTCGGTTCCGCGAGCGATCACCGCGGCGTGATCGAGCGGCAGTGCGGCCAGACGATAAGGGTCGCTGCCGAGATTGGCGCCGCCCTTAACCGACGCGAAGTCGGTCTTGGCGAGTGCGGCGGATTCGAAGACCCGCAGCTGTTCGACGAGCCGGTCCGATTGCCGGGGAGGGTCCTGTTTGGATCCACAGGCGACAAGGGCTACGGCTCCTCCGCAGACGGCCGCGACGAATTGGTGCCGTGTGGTTACCAGCCGCCTTCGTCCGCTTTCTTGTCGGGCGCAACGCTGGCGCCGGCCTTGGGCGTTTCTTTCTTGGGCGCGTCGCTCTTTTCTTCTGGACATCCCGTCAGAGTCCAGGCGAGCGACATCACCAACGCTGCTTTGAGTCGATTTCCAAGTTTCATGGCCGATTAGAACATATCTGCCGCTGAGTCGCCGCGCTCACAACGGGGTCAGTCCGTCGGAACCCGACCGCGGGATCGCTTTCTGTCCGAAGTGATGCGCTTCGCTTTGAGTCTGCGTTCGTTCGCGCCCCGCGACGGTTTGCTGGGCCGCCGTCGTTTCGGGGTGATCAGCGCCTGCTCGACTAGCGCTCGTACCTTTTGCTGAGCGTCACGGAGGTTGCGATGCTGGTCGCGCGTCAGCTGACTCACCACGAGCAGATTGCCGACATGGTCGAGGCGGGTGCGTGCGAGGGACGTGAGCCGCGCGCGTTGGGGGGGAGTCAGTCCGACGATGCCTTGCAGATCCACTCTGAGCTCTACCTTGGACGCCACCTTGTTCACGTTCTGGCCGCCGGCTCCGCTCGACCGCACGGCGGTGAACGACTGGGCTGCTGCGGGCACGCAGACTCGTGCCGAGATTTGAATCGGATCAGCCATGGCGCAGCTTTGGTTAGCATGCGAATCCGCGACGCGCCTACCGCGATACGGCGTTCTACGGCCCGATCGCGGACGCCGGCGGCCGAGGACTCGGGGGGCGCCTGAGCTCCGTGAGAATCAGCAGGAGTCCGATCATCGCGACGCCCAACAGCAGGATTCCCACCGCCATCAGCGCTTGCAGCATCCCGCGCGGCAGCTGCGGTGCCGCGGCCATGGCTAACGAGCAGCCATCGCTAGTGGTAGGTGACGGTGGCCAAGAGGGCCGCGCCGAGGGTTGTGACGCGTTCTTCGACTTGGTTTCCGCGCCCGGTCGCGATTAGCTGGCCGCGCACGACCACGCCGAAGGACCACTGTTTTGAGGAGTATCCCTCGTAGCCGATGAAAGCCAGCAGGCCGCCCCCGGTCGAATTCGAGACTTCTCTGCGGGTCTGCTGTTCGACCAGTGAGGTTCCCCCGATGCCGGCGCCACCACCCAGGTGAAAGCCCGCCGTTGGGTCGGGGTACCAGTCCAAAAAGCCGAAGAGCATGCCGCTGGAAAAGTCGAGATCATTGCGGAAGGCTTCGTCGCCATCAGCCGAGTCGTAGGAGCCCGTGCTGCCGCCCTGGCTGATGATGCCACCGCCCACGACCAGGCCGGAGGCGGGCGTCCCGCCGATCATGAAGTCGAGCCCCCCGGTGATGACGGAGATATCGCCGTCCGGCGACAGCGGTACGCGGTCGCCCGACGCCGTGAATGTGGCGCGACTAGACAGCAGACCGACGCCTAATCCAATCCGCAGGAAGAAACCGTCGTGGCGGTAAGCGCCCCGCTGCTTCGGGGGCGGGGGCGGCTCCGTTTCAACATTCACAGGTCGCGGTGGAGCTACGGTTGGTGCTGGGGTGGAGGGTGCGGGACCGCCTGCAGGCGGATAGCTGGGGGGTGCTGGCGGGCCGGCAGGTGGCGCCGCGGGGGGCGGGGGCGCGGGCGGAGCCGCCGCGCCAGATGGGGCCGTCGGCGGTGGGGCTGGCGGGGCGTCGGTGTCGGCTGGCGGTGGTTGCGGAGTCGCTCCTTGACCCATTGCAACTGAAGAAGCGAAAAGTCCCGCCCCCAGGAGGGCGAGACCGATTGTGCTTGGCAACGGGTTCATCCAGCTGCCGCTACCGTAGCCGAGCTAGCGCGGCGACGCTAGGCAGCAGCGCTACGATACGGGCCGCCGCCGTACTCACCCCGACGTGGCGGAACCACACCAGCGCCGCGCGTCGCAATCACACTGCCGATGCCGGTGAGAATGACAGCCATCGTGACCCATTCGCCGACCCAGGGTAGCGCGCCGAGGACCAGAAATACCGCGCAGCCGACAGCCAGATGGACGTAGACGTTGTCGCTGCGGTGCTTCACGAGTGCTGCGCCCACCGTCGACAGGACGGCGCAGATCCCGCTGTAGGCAGCGAACACGGCGCAGAGCACCGCCCAATGGTTAGGGCTGAACCTTTCGATTCAGCTGGCGCGTGCAAAAGGCGATACGCTGCAGCTGGCGCGCGCGCGCGATCCCAGCGGCGAGTGGGTGCTGCCGATCGAAACT
>JAUIKB010000617.1 GCA_030430975.1 Polyangia bacterium | reverse complement strand
GGCCGGTTCGGGGGGCGTCACGGCATCCTTGGTTGCGATTTGCACCAACAAGGGGCAGGGGATCTCGGCGGTTGTCGTGCCGGGCCGCCACTTCAGCATCTCTTGAGGCGGGGCTCGAACCGACGCTGGTCGGTGGCCCGGCAATCTCGCCTAGTCCGGACGGGCCGAAGTACATGCTGCCCGACACATCGGGCGCGGTCGCCGCATAAAGCTGCGGTGATGCTCCCTGCGCGGCCGACTGCGCCATCACGGCGTTGGCGGCTCGCCAGAAGCCCGCGCGAAAGCGCGCTCCAAACTTACCCTGACCGGCGACGTACTGCAGATTGGTCGCAGAGTATCCCGGGTGCGCGGCGACGCTGATGACCGGCGATTCCGCCTTGCCAAGCCGCCGCTGCAGCTCGAAGGCAAACAGCAGATTCGCCAGTTTGCTTTGACCGTACGCCAACCACTTCTGATAGCGACGCTCGCCTTGCAGATCGTCGAAGCGGATTTGACCGGCATGGTGGGCGAGACTGCTAACCGTAACAACGCGCGCCGCGCCCGCCCGAAGCGCCGGCATCAAGAGGCCCGTCAGCGCGAAGTGCCCTAGGTGGTTCGTGCCCAACTGCATCTCGAAACCATCGGCCGTGAGTCGGCGGGGAATCGCCATGATACCCGCGTTGTTGATGAGCCCGTTCACGGCACCCGCGTCGCACAACCCGGACGCGAACTCGCGAACCGAAGCAAGGTTCGCCAGATCGAGCGCCCGTACCTCGAGCGTGGCTGACGGTACCAGCTCGCGTATCGCGGCGGCGGCGTCATTGCCCTTATCCAGCGAACGACAGCCCATCACAACTTCTGCTCCGCGCGCGCACAGCGCTCGAGTGGTTTCGAACCCCAACCCGCTATTGGCACCCGTCACGACGAAGCGCTTACCTGACTGTTCGGGGATGTCGTCTTCGGTCCAAGCTGATCGAGGCATACTCGAGCTGTAGTGATCCGCCTTGCAGCCCGCAAGCCTCGGCGATGGTCGTGGTCGCACGGCCCCGTCCGTGGTTAGGTCTCGCCGTGATCGAGTGGAATCGCGAGCATCAGGCAACCCTCAGCGCACTGCACCGCGCGAACCAGGCGGACTTTGGCACGACCGTCGCCAAACAACCCCCGCACCGCGCCAAAGCGGTCGTCGTTGCGACCGCGGGCATGCAGGCCGTGCTCAGCGTGGGCCACCTCGCACTAGGCGGATACGACCTGGTCCAAAATGCCGAAGACCGATCCGAACTCAGGCTCGGCGATGCGACCGTGCAATGGGCCGAGCGCGCCACCCGAGGACAGATCGCCTGGAGCTTGGCCGGCATGGTGTCGGCGAGTCTGATAGCAGCGTGGACGGAGATGCTCCTGCAGCTCGACGCCGGTAGCGGCGCGGATCTCCAACCGCGGCTCAGCGAGGAACCGATGAGCTGGATCGAACGCACCGAGACCGCCTTTGGGGTGAGCTTCGCGCCGGCGGTGCGCGAAACGATGGCGGCCATGGAGAGCGTTCGCCGGAGCTTCGCCAGCTCACCGGCGGAGGTCCCCACCCACGTGGGCATCGCTGAACTCTACGCAACGTGGCCCCAGGCATTCCTACTGGCGACGACCGATCTCTTGACGGCGCTCGACGGGGCGTAACGAAACCATGATGCAGCCGCTGAACCCCGCCGATCTGCGCCAACACTACGCCGCATTCCTGCGAGATGACCGCGTCCTTTTAACCGGCCACTCGCACCAGGCATGGCCCGACGCGGCCCAGGAAGCGCTGATGCGTTGCTTCAACGATGCGGCGGTTCACGTCGACGACAAATGGGGAAAGGCGTTCGAACAGTCCGAATTAGTGCGCAGCGCTGTCGCCGCCCGAATCGGCGGGCACCGGGACGAGATCGCATTGGGCCAGAATACCCATGAATTGGTCGTACGATTCCTGTCGGCGCTCGACCTGCGCGCGCGGCCCCACCTGGTCACGACGGCCGGCGAGTTCCATACGATCTACCGCCAACTGACGCGCCTCAAGCAATGCGGCCTGGAGGTTACCTTCGTTGACGTCGGTGACGTCTCGACCCTAGCCAGCCGCCTTGCCGAGGCCGTGACGGACCGCACCGCCGCCGTGCTCGCGTCCACCGTGCTGTTCGAAACGTCCGCGATCGTACCGGGGTTGAGCGAGATGGTCGCCGTCGCGCAGCGCCATGGCGCGCACGTGCTGCTCGACGCTTATCATGCGTTCGGCTGCATGCCCGTATCGATGGCTGACTACGGGCTGGACCCGGTATTCATGGTGGGTGGAGGGTACAAGTACGCGCAGTGGGGCGAAGGCTGCTGCTTCCTGCGAGTACCACCGGACTGTGAGCTGGAGCCTGTGTTCACCGGCTGGTTTTCCGACTTTGCGGGGCTTGCCAGCGCCAGGAGCGGCGCGCTCGGATACGGGCGGCGCGCCGCGGATCGGTTCGCCGGAAGCACCTACGACCCGATCAGTCACTATCGGGCTGCTCGGGTCGCGCGATTCTTCGACGACGAGTCGCTGACCTTGCCTCGGCTGCGCGCGCTGTACACAAAGCAAACCGACCGACTGCTGTCACGCCTCGGTGACCGGGATGTGCTGACACCGGCCGAGCCGAACGCTCGCGGAGCGTTCGTCGCTGTGCGCGTGCCCGGCGCCAACGCCATCGTTGGCGCACTACGTGAACGCGGGGTCTTCACCGACAGCCGCGGCGACGTGCTGCGCTTCGGTCCCGCGCCCTATGTGACGGATGACGAGATCGACCGGGCGATCGACGCGTTCGACGACATCACCCGCTAAACGACGCAGGCGTCAGCTCTTGGGCTTGGTCGAATCGAGCAGCTTGAAGAAATCTGCGCGCGCCGCAGCGACTGTTTTCGTCGGCCCGGTCAGCTTAAAAAAGTAGTGTCCGGTCGGAGACGCCACGATCGCGCCGAGCAGAGCGTGGTTCTGCTTCTCGCTGGTGGCCTGCCCAGGCATTCCGCTCAAGAACGTCCCCGACACAATTTCCACGACGTGCTGGTGAAGGCCGTTCGCATCGCGCTCCTGCCGCTTCACCTGGCTCTCGTCTACGCCTTTGAACTGACCCACCCAGCGCCGAATGTTGGGCTCCACCCCACCACCCGATGAGGGACCGAAATAAAACACGGCCAAGGTCGCGTCCTCCGCCTCACCCGCAGCCTTGGGAATCACGTAACTCGCCTTCCGCATTGCCGACGTCGGCGCCACGCGTTTCCAGGCTGCGGGGTCGTCCCAACTGATGCCGAGCTTGGTGGTTGGCGTCTTTACCGCGTGCTTCGCACCTGGATGTCCCGCGGGCATCCCAGGGTGCCCGGCTGGCAGCTTCGAGGCGGCGCTCGGCGCGCTCGCAGGTGGCTCTTGAGCCGGCGGCTCTTCAGCAGCCTTCGGCGTGCGCGTGAATGCGTACACAAAGATGCCCACGAGCACGATCCCGCCGCCGATCCACATGATGCCTTGGTTGCCGCTGGATTCGCGCTTACTGGGCGGCGCGTCGTCTTCGCTCATGGTGCGTGGATCTGCCCTACAACCGCCGAGCGAGCAAGCTCGGCCCGACCGCCGGACTTTTTCAGGCGTCGGCTCCGGCGAGGCGGGTAAGCTGTCGGCCATGGGACACCTGCCGCACGCACTCCGTCCGCTCCGACTCACCGCCAGCCTGCTCGGTCTGTTCGCCCTCGGCGGCATCGTCTCGACCTCGTCTGGCTGCGGCGGCCCGACAGAGAAGGGCTGTCTCTACGAGAACTGGTCGGGTACGTGCCAGCTGCAACAGCTCACATTGGTTCGCACGATCGACGCATTCCCGCAGTCGTTCGTCGTGCTCGAGGCCATGTACGCACCTCAAGATCACGGTGGCAACTACACGCCTGGCGCAGTTCGCGAAGAGATCCGCGTCGGCGCCGACCAGGAGGACGCCCTCCGCGCCCACCTTGAGGCAAACAAGACGGTCCAGTGCAAGACCGCGCAGGTCACCACCACCGGCTGCGCCGAAGGCAAACTCGCGCTGAACATCCCGCCGTATCAAACGGTAGACACCCGCGCGGACACCGGCCCCAAGGGGTGCCAGCAGTTGGAAACCAATCCGGAGCTGGCGCAGGAAAACCGCTCTGCGACGGCGATGAGCACGCTGCAATTCGAGGAGAACTCCGAGTCACTGAAGCCAGAGGTCCAAGCGCAGATTCAGACCGTCGCGGGTCAGATGAAATCGGACCCGGCCATCGAGTGTGTTGCGATCTCTGGCTACATAACGCCTGGCGAAGGCCTGGGGCTGGCGGAGCGTCGCGCCCGCGCCATCAAGTCGGCGCTCGTCGCGGCCGGCGTGGACTCCTCGCGCTTCGTCACTTACGGAGCGACGGTCGGCGTCGCCAATACCGAAGAGGCACGTCAAATGGCCAAGGCGGAGAACCGCAAGGTCACGCTGCACGTGATCATTCGCAAGAAGTAG
>JAUIKB010000616.1 GCA_030430975.1 Polyangia bacterium | reverse complement strand
GTCCGTTGCCTGATCGACAGCGGCGGGCTGGATGACTGTTTCGATGACCCCGAAGGCATCATCGAGCAAATCAAGGCGGGAACGTTCCAAGCGGGCACCACCTGCAAAGCCGGTGAATCCTGCACGTTTAGCGACGGCGGCGTGCGCTGTGCAAAAACCGTCAAGTAGCTGAGCAGCTACGCCCACCGATCGGCCCGGCGTTTTTGGGACACTCGAACCACACCGGAGCTATGCTGCCGCCATGATCGTCGTCCCGCCGACAGACGACACACTTGGGTGCCTCTCTGGGCAGAGCGTCGACTCTACAATGGTCGACGGCGTTCAGTACCGCGTCGCTCGGGTGCTTGGCGCTGGCGGCATGTCGATCGCGTTCTTGGCGGTGCGAGCGACCGCCGCAGGGGCCTCACCGGTGGTGATGAAGGTGATGCGACCGCACATCATGCGACAGTCCAAGCGTGCGGCGACGCTGATCGTCACCAAAGAAGCCGTCGCGCTAGGCCGACTCAACGAGCGGATTCCGCCAACCCCGTTCGTTGTGCGCCTGGTCGACACCGGTGAGATCGCAGTCTCTTACCGTAATCAGCCGCTCGATCTGCCCTACATCGTGCTCGAGTACGTACACGGAGGAGCCGAAGGCACCACTCTCACCGAACGCATCGACTATTGCGTTCGACGGACCGGGTCAGCGTTCGATCCCGAGCGAGCTAGTCACGCGATCGAGTGCCTGGCTCAAGGGCTCGACGCGATCCACGAAGTGCACGTCATTCACCGGGACCTAACGCCCGCCAACATCCTGTGCTGCGGCTTTGGGCCCGATGAAATATTCAAGATTGCGGACTTCGGGATCGCCCGTCCCATCGGTGCCGCCGACGTGACGTTCGGCTCCACGCCCGTGGGCACACCGGGGTACGCGGCCCCTGAGCAGATCCTGCTGGACAACGATGCGATCGGTCCAGCCAGCGATGTTTTTTCGCTGGCCGCGCTTGTGTACAAGATGTTGACCGGGCGTGACTACTTCGACGTGAAGTCACCGCTCGATACGGTCAACATGTCGCGGGCGGCGGGGCGAAAGAGCATCACTGAAACGCCGCTGCTGCATCCCGAGATTGGCGAACAGATCGAAATGATCGAGGCGGTCGACGCCGCGCTAGCACGCGCGACCCATCACGATCCGGCACAACGTCCGCAATCCGGAAGCGAGTTCGCCGCGGCCTTGCTCGCGCCACTCAGGCCGGAACGTGGCCGGCTGCGGCCGGTCACGTTAAACCTGCGCAACCTAACCGCTGACCCCATCCGCACGGAATCACGTGGTAATTACTTGTTCACCACGCGACAGGCACCGGGCGGCGGACGCATTGTCCAAAGCGTCGCATGGGACGGCGACGGTCGATGCCTAGCCGTCATGACAGACGGTTTCGCGTTCTGGAACGGCACCAGCTGGTCCGAGGTTCCCACAGGCGACGTTCCCTTCGCCAGTGGCGTACGGTTTGCGAAAAGGATGAGCGCCGGGCAGTGGCTCATCGGTGGCGACAACAGCCGGCTCGGTGTCTTCTCCGCCAAAGGGCTAACCAGCGTCATTGAAGGACCTAGCCACGACGTTACGCTAACCAAAGCCACCGGGACGCTCGCCGACCTGGCTGTCGTCGTCGGCGAATCGCCATCCGGTGTGCCGCTTCTTTACGCGGTCGCCGGACGCCATTGGTTTAAGCCACTTGAGCTCACGGCGGTTCAGACTCTCACTTCAATCGCGCGCGTCAGCAAATCTGAATGGTTAATATGTGGCCGCAGCGCGCAGGGACAGGGCTATGCAGCGGTTTACCGACCGCTCGAGTGGGCGGTGCAGCCACTGAGCGTACCGGAGTCACGCGCCTACCTGGCGTGTGCAGCGAGCCGCGCGCTTGAGCGCGGCATCGTAGTCGGCGCGGGCGGGCGGGCCGTTACCTACGCCGAAGGAGCGATCTCGTCGGCGGTGGTAGATAGCAGACCGGACCTGTCGGCGGCTGCCATCGATATGGCTGGTCAGATGTGGGCCGGCAGCGTGGGAGCGCTTTGGCTACGTGAGTCACTCGATCAGCCGTGGGGCCCAGCGTGGCTCGACGCCGCGTGGCGCGTTCCGTTCGTTAGCATGTACGCCGACGTCGGCCTGATCTTGGCGATGACTGTCGATGGCGGCATCATCGAAGGCCGGCTCGAAGAAACCCGCTGATGACAACCGAAGGTCGCACTTCCGCCCTCGCCGGCGCCGCGGCCGCACTGATGATCGGAGCTCAGGTCGCCGGCAAAGCCACGCGCGAAGCGCTGTTTCTGAGCAGCTTTCCGATTTCCGCACTTCCGATCATGTTGGTCGCCGCAGCGCTGATATCGATCGCCACGGCGCTGGCGGCGACGCGGGCTCTGTCTCGCTCGGGCCCGGCTCGCCTAACGCCGGTACTGTTCGTGCTGAGCGCTGGTCTGAGCATCGTAGAGTGGCGTCTTCTGACAAACTCGCCCCGCGTCGTGTCGGTGATGGTGTACCTGCACGTCGCCGTCATCGGTTCGATCCTGGTCAGCTGGTTCTGGGCACTGATCAGCGAGTGCTTCGACCCGCGGGCAGCGAAACGGGTCATCGGTCGTATCGCGGCGTTCGGCACCCTCGGCGGTCTCGTCGGCGGTGTCATCGCCGAGCGAGTAGCAGCGACCGCGGGTCTGCAAGCGATCTTGCCGATGCTCGCCGCCAGTCACGTCGCGGCTGGCGGCTTGCTCGCCCTCATCCGCACTCGCGAGGCCAGCACTAAGCAACCGACACAATCGAACCGTAGTGCCGTCGACGCGATCCGGCGCGTGCCCTACTTGCGTGACCTCGGCACGCTGCTGCTACTGTTGACGGTCGCCGGCACGCTGGCAGACTTCCTGCTGAAGGCGAACGCAACCGAACTGTTCCACGACCGCGAACAGCTAATGCGATTTTTCGCCGGCTTTTATACGGCAACGGGATTGCTAACGTTCGTAGTCCAGGCGCTGGCGTCGAAGTTCGCGCTGGAGCGCTACGGGTTGAGCAAGACGATCGCAACACTGCCAGGTGCTTCGATCGCGGCCGCGGCCGCAGCGCTGGCGCTGCCGGGACTCGCAACGTTGGCTGTATGGCGCGGCTGCGAGAGTGTGCTGCGTCATTCGCTGTTTCGATCTGCGTATGAGATCTTCTACACACCGATTCCGGTGCACGAGAAGCGTGCGGCGAAACCGCTGATCGACGTGGGCTTCGATCGCGCTGGCGACGCGGTGGGCGGCGGCTTGATACGCCTCACGCTGCTGTTCATCCCGGGCGACCCCCGGATCGTCCTGACCGCAGCGGCCATCGCGTGCGGCTTCGGAGCGCTGTGGCTCGTGCGACGACTCGCCAGAGGCTACGTTGCCGCACTGGAGCGCAGCCTCAAGCAGAGCGGGCTGGAGCTCAGCGACCGACCGTGGCTCGATCGCACGACTCGCCTCACGTACCTCTCGATGCCCGGCATTCGGCGTCCGGGGGCGGATACGCAGGACGGTCCGACGTCGCGCACGCTGCCGGGAGGCGCCAGCACCCCCCCGCCTGGTCTCAGCGAATCCTCAGACCCGGTCGTCGCGACGATCGCCGCGCTGCGGTCCGGGGAGCACACGCGGATGCGCGCCGTTTTGGACCAACCGCTGTCCGACGAACTGGTACCCCATGTCGTCGACCTGCTTGGCGATGACGCGATGGCGCGTCACGCGGCGCGCGCTCTTTCAAGCGTCGCCGAGCCGCACGTCGGGCTGCTCGGCGACCGGCTGCTCAACGAGTCGGTGTCGATCAGCGCACGCAAACGCATCGCCAAGGTGCTCGCCGCGTGCCCGTCCGCCCGATCCGCAGACGCGCTAATCCAAGCGCTCGCATGCGACACGTTCGACGTGCGCGAGCAGGCGGCGCGCGCGCTAGCGAAGCTGAAGGCAAGCGGCGTTTCGGTCGACGGCGCCGCGATCGAAACTGCCATCGTTCGCGATGCCGCGACATCCGCGGCGAAGCAGACCGGTGCGCACGATCCCGAGTCGCTCTTCGGCGTGAAGGGCCCCCGCGATCGGCGGCTCGAGCACGTGTTCTCGCTGCTCGCTCTCATCGTGCCGAACGAACCGCTCGTGATCGCCTACCGCGCGCTGCACACAGGCGACGGCGGGCTGCGGGGTACGGCGCTTGAGTACCTCGACACGGTCCTACCGTCCGCCGTCAGAGACGCGGTCTGGCCGCTGATCGAACCGGACCACGCGCCTCGCAACAAGCCTCGTCCCGAAGCCGTCGTTGCGCGAGAGTTGCTCCGCGTTGCCGATAGGATCCGGACCGCCTTGGACAAGAGCCCGCCAGCGGAGGGCCCCGCCGCGAACCGGAACAGGGTGGACGACGCTTGTGAATGAAGCCGTCTGGGCCAATGTGGGGTAGGCTCTATCGCGGGTGGACGACGATCCGTTTGAGCTATTGAGTACGACCCAATCGGG
>JAUIKB010000615.1 GCA_030430975.1 Polyangia bacterium | reverse complement strand
ACTCGGCGACGGACACGCCGGTCTTGTCCTCGACGAAACCGCCGACCTGGTTGACCGCGTTCGCGATCAGGTCGCGCAGAAGCAACCCGCGATCCTCTCCGGTGACGCGGGGCAGGTCATCGGGGCGCTGGCCTCGCAGGCGGTGATCAGCGCGTTGGCGAAGTCGAGAAACTGGGAATTCGTCGTAAGGCCGCCCTGCGTGATCGCGCGGTACCAGATCTGCTCGGCTGCCGGCATGCCCGCGACCGAGTAGAAGTTGTGGAACGCCTTGTTCGGAATGCCGGAGTTGACGTGCACGCCGCCCCAGTCGCCCGCCTCCGTGTTGGGAAGGTTCTGGAAATCGTTCATGTGCGCGGGTTGCTGAAACTGTCCTGGCTGCGCCATGTCGCGAATGCCGCCGGCCGGTGAACAGTTCTCGCCCATTCGGTCATCCCCGTCTTCGAAGCGATAATCCACGGCTGTACCGAAGGCGTCCGCGATGTGCTCGTTCAGCGCGCCCGGCTGGTTCTCGTAGACGAGACCGGACGTCGCCGCGACCAAGTTGTGCGTCCACTCATGGCCGGCCACATCCAAACAACGGGTTGTTTCCAAGAGCCCCGCGCCGTCGCCGTTTCCAAACGCATTGAGCGATGTTTCCACGCCGTTGTAGGTCACGACCGTCGCGAAGGCATTAGCGTACTGGAATCCGTAGTTGACCAAGTTGACTTGACCGCGCCCTTGCTTCCAACTGCTGCGACCAAACGATTCTTTGAAGTAGCGATAGACCAGCGAGATCGCCGAGTGCGCCGACACCGCGTTGACGTGCGTATTCGGTACCCCAACAGGCGAACCCACGAACGTGCCTTTGCCTGGGTTGGCCGCGTCCTCTTGGTTTTGGAAGTCGAGCGTCCTCACGTCGGCCCCCGGCACCGAAACCGAATCGACCAGCAGATCGGTGCCCTGCTGTTGCGAACAGTTCATGGTCACATTCGTGCCGCGCCAGTCCGTGCCCCCACACTGAACCGGCACCCCGATGCTGAAGATCAAGTCGTGCTCCGCCAGCAGGCGGCCGTCTTCTGCATCAACGTACAAAGCTCGATGATAAGGCTTGCCGTTCTTTACGAACGCCAGCCGAACCTCGAACGCTGGCTCCGGCCGGCTGCCGGCCGTCATGATGACGGGTCGTACCGTGGGCGGAACCCAGCCGACGATGGTTGGTTGTGCAGCATACAGGCGAGCAAAATCAACCGCGCGCTCAGGGCTGAGTCGAGGCGTGAAACTGAAGCCGAGTAGCGTCGACGGATATGCGCCGGTGACCTGGCGCACACGTCCGGAATCGTCGAGCAGCACCGTGAGCTCGCCACCTACGATGTCCATCCCGCCCCAGGTTCGCTGGAACCGGTAGTAGGTTTCCTTTGGTGGGACGGCGGCCACGTGAGACGCCACGAGGCGCAGCTCCGCCTTAACGTCGGTCAGGCCAAGCGAAGCGCGATGCGTCGCAAGCCACGAATACATCGCCGCCAAGTCGTCCAACGGTTCGGAGAGTCGGTGGCCGTTCACACCGCGCAGCACGCGCGCGGTCCCGAACTTTGGATGGATGTGGATCGCCGTCACGTCGGCGTTGAACGCCGCCCGGAGCCGTTTGACGGCGTCGCGCGGCACCGAGCTCCAGCTCAGCGTGCGCGGCTGGACGGTCAGCGGTGTCAGCGTCGAACTCTGCGGGGCCGCGTGCGCCGGGGCCGGCGCAGCCGTGCCCGCAGCCGCGCCGATTACCGCCGCGGAAATGACAACCCGGAACCGGTTCGACACGTACGGAGTCTAGCGGCGCGCCCGACTGCCCTCAAGGGCCGGAGCGCCGCACTCAGCTACCGGCTCGCCGTTCGATCGCCTCGATCGCCTTCTGGAGGCGATCGTCTTTTCGCATACAAGCGTTACAATCCACTCTGCCTCGACGACCGCAACCCGAACGGTTTTCGAGCTTGCGAAGCACTTTTAGCGTTCGCTTATCGCCGACGTTCTGCGCACGAAGCAGTAAGCCGTAGCGCTGCTGGCAGCGCTTGGCGCGTGTCAGCCCAACGGTGACGTGCAGCGCCGGCGACGAAGCCTTGTCGAACTGTTTGCTATTCAAGAAGTCGTTGGCGCGCTTCACAACGGCTCCTCGCACGCCCTCGGTCGTGGTCAGGTCGTACAATATGTCAGCGCCCTTGGCGCCCATCGCACCTTCGAGCAGCTCGAAGGCTGCATCCGCGCCCTCCTTGGACTGGGCAGCGATCCACAGCACGCTTGCGATCCTCGGGTTGTCGCGCGCGGAGGTGCTGAGCCGCAAAGCGTTTCCCGCCGCATCCACGGACTCTTTGTGCTTCTTTTCGAGGGCAAGCGCATGCGCGAGTTCGACCCACAGCGACACGTCCGATGGAAAGTCCTCGGTCAGGGCAACCAGCGCATCCGCGCCTTTTTGTCGGGCCGCAGCGACAGCCGCGGAGCCGGCGGTGGAACCCGCCGGAGCCGCAGCCGAGCCGAAGACACCGGAGTCGGTGCCATCTCCGGCCATCGGCTTGTCTTTGCGTAAGAAGACGCCGACGACGACAGCGCCCAGCACCACGAGCAAAAGCAAGGCCCCGGCCGTGCCGAGCATGACGCCCAGCGGCACCTTGCGAACGGCCGGCGGCAGCGTCGCACGGGTGCGCTCCAGCCACGACGAGTCCCGAGGCGCCTTGCTCGGTGCGCCCGCCTCGGACGCTGGCGGCGCCGGCAGAGTCGACTGAGGCCGAGACGAGTCGATGATGTCTAAGGCCTTGTCAGCGACCGAGCTGCGCCAATCCGGAATGGACCCCGGCGCCCTCGGTACATTCGCCCCCATGCGACTGAGGATCTCGTTGATCGCGCCCAAGACTTCGTCCGAACTCGCCACGCGCGCTTTTGATTCACGCGCCAACATCCCCGACACGAGGCGCTCGACCTCAACTGGCAGTTCGATGTCGGGCGCGCGATCGCTAATCGCCGGCGCGTCCTGGGATAGCTGCTGACCGAGCACTCCGACCTGAGTCTCGGCGTAGAACGGGCGCTTCTGCGCGAGCATCTCGAACAGGATCACGCCCAACGCATAGATGTCAGCCCGAGCGTCGACCTGCTGGCCGAGCGCCTGCTCCGGCGCCATGTACTCGGGCGTACCGAACACCATTCCTGCCTTCGTGATCGGTGCAGACGTCGAGTGTTCTTCGACTTGTGCGGCCTCGCCGCCGGCGGGCACGCGGGCGATACCGAAGTCGAGGACTTTAACGAAGTCCGGATCGCCCGCCTTCTCGACAAGCATCACGTTCTCGGGCTTCAAGTCTCGATGCACGATATCCAACGCGTGAGCGGCGCTCAGCGCGGACGCGACCTGGCGGGCAATGTGTAGCGCGCGCTCGACCGCAATGGGTCCCTGATCGATCTCTGCCCGCAAACCACGACCCTCGATGTATTCGAGCACCAAGAAGAACGTGCCGTCGTCGAGTTTTCCGAAGTCGGTGGCGGCCGCAACGTTGGGATGGTCGATGTTCGCCGCGGCCATCGCCTCCCGTTCGAAGCGAGCGACAATCTCCGGAACGCTCGTGAGTTCACCATGCAGCACCTTGACGGCGAGGCGCTTGTGCATGAGTTCGTGCTCGGCCTCGTAGACGCGTCCAGCCGCGCCGGTCCCGATCAATCGGTCGATCCGATAGCGCTCGGAAAGCACCCTTCCGATTAAGGGATCTTGGCGGTCGTCGTCGGTTTCGCTCATGTGCGTCGGGGGCAGGCCTGAGCGTGCCCGGGCACGGCTTGCCTTGCAACCGGCGGTTCGTCAAAGCCGAAAATCCGCTCTCCGGGGAGCCGGAGGCGGATTTCTTACGGCGGCCGTTGGCGGCCGATCAGTACGGATTGTCCGTGTCTGGTGGTTTCGGTTTCGCGGTGGGCTTGGGCGTCGGCTTGGGCGTCGGCTTGGGCTTTGCCGTCGGCTTCGGGGTCGGCTTGGGCGTTGGCTTGGGCGTTGGCTTGGGCGTCGGCTTGGGCGTCGGCTTGGGAGCAGCGACCGGCTCAGGCGCTGGCTCTGGCGGCGTGTCGCTGGCGACCGGTGGAGCGCTGGCGCTCGCCGCCGCCGCGTCGGGCGCAGCGGACTCAGTTGCCGCTGGCGCGGGATCAGCCGATTCGGTGGCGGTCGGTTCGGCGGTCGGTTCGGCCGTTTCTGCTGTGGTCGGCGCAGTTGGCGGCGCAGGCTCAGCCTGTTCCGGCTGGCGCACCACGAAGTAGACGAGCGCTGCCGCAGCTGCGAGCGCTACGACCAGCATGATCGCCTTGCCGCCGCCGCCGCTCTCCTCGGCGGCCTCGAACGAAGGCGGCGGCGTCGACGCCTTCTTTGGGCGGTCGTCGGACTTGCTCGGCGCCACTGCTGCGGCCGCTACTGCTTTCTTGTCACCGTCGTCCTTCTTGGCTGCAGCCTTCTCGTCGTCCTTCTTCGCCGCAGCCTTGTCGTCGGCGGCCTTCTCG
>JAUIKB010000614.1 GCA_030430975.1 Polyangia bacterium | reverse complement strand
CACTGACAACGCTGACCCTCACAGCAAGCATCCTGACGGGATGTCAGCAAAACGCGCCGCCTTCGTCTGGCGCCTCGGCTGTCCCCGCGGCATCAATCGCCCCTGCGCCGCCTGCGCAGCAGCGCTCTGAAGCTGACGTGCGCCACATGCTGTCGCGATTGGCTTTCGGGCCCCGACCGGGTGACGTTCAGGCGATTCAAAAACAGGGCGCGAGCGCGTGGTTTGAAGACCAGCTGACGAACTCGGCCGACCCGGCTGGAGACGCCGTGAAAGAGCGCTACCGACGTGTGTCGTTGCCGCCGTCCGAACTCCGCGCGGCCCTCAAGGAGGCCAAGGAGGACATGGTCGACCTCAACATGACCCGCCAAGAGAAGAAGATGATGAAGCGCAAGGTGATGCAGACGATCACCCGCGGGCCTCAAGCAGCGCAGCTAGCGCGCCACATCGAAAGCCGTCGCCAGGTTCGCGAAGTCTTGACCGATTTTTGGGCGAATCACTTCAACGTGTACGCGCGAAAAGGCGCCGTGAAGTTCTTCATGGCAGACTACGTGGAAAATGTCTTGCGCCAAGGCTCGCTCGGGCGCTTCGAGGACCTCCTCATCGCAACGGCGAAGAGCCCCGCCATGCTCGTGTACCTGGACAACGTGGCCAGCGTGAAGGCGAAGCCGGGTGGCAATCCCAAACGCCGGCAGCGCGGTCTGAACGAGAACTACGCACGTGAGCTGCTGGAGCTGCACACGCTGGGCGTTGAAGGCGGCTACACGCAGGCAGACGTGGTCGCAGTCGCGCGGATCCTGACCGGATGGAGCGTTCAGCGCCCTCGTGAGGGCGAACCGGTGTTCGTCTTCCGCGCTGGCCAGCATGACAATGGCGAAAAGACCGTCCTCGGGAAGAAGTTCCCAGCCGGGGGAGGAGAGGCCGAGGGTGTCGCGCTGCTCAAGATGCTGGCAGCTCATCCGGCCACCGCGCGGCGCATAGCGACCAAGCTCTGCGAGCGGTTTGTCGCCGATCGACCGCCAGCCGCCTGCGTGACCGCGCTGGAGAAGACCTTCATTGAAAGCAAAGGTGACGTGGCTCGGGTCATGCGGACGTTGTTCGCATTGCCCGAGTTCTGGAGCGCGGAACATCGTGGCAAGAAGGTCAAGACGCCCATCGAGTATGTAGTGAGCGCGGTGCGCGCGCTGGACGGAAAAGCCGACGGCTCGCACAAGCTCGCGCGGCTGCTGGCTAGAATGGGACAGCCGGTGTTCGAGCAACCGATCCCGACGGGCTATCCGGAAGCGGCGTCCCACTGGACATCGTCCGGTATGATGCTGAATCGATTCAACTTCGCTGTTCGACTCGGCGCGAAGGGGGTTCCTGGCGTCGAGTTGAACCTGGACAAGCTGATACCACTGCCCGACGACGCCGACGCGCTCGTCGGCGTCGTGAACCAGAAACTACTCGGCGGTCTCGGCTCCAAACAGACACTCGAGGCGATCCGAGCGGAGCTGGTCAAGGTTCAGGACGCGGACAAGGCTCGAAAAGTCGCGATAGGCATGGCTCTAGGTAGTCCGGAATTTCAGGCTCAGTGAGGAATAAGATGAAGAAGTTAACTCGAAGAAATATCATTCGACTGGGTGGCGCGGCGACGGCGGCGGCTGTGGCACCGTTTTGGCTGCGCGGCGAAGCGAGTGCGCAGTCAGCCGGCAAAACTGTGCTGGTTTGTGTGTTCATGCGCGGAGCCGTCGATGGCCTCAGCATGGTCGTGCCGTACGCGGATGCGGACTACTATCGGGCTCGCAAGGCGATCGCAATCGCGCGGCCGGGCAAGGGTGACAATAGCGCTGTCAAGCTTGACGCACGCTTCGGCCTGCATCCACAGCTCGCGCCGCTCGCGCCTGCTTACAAGGCCAAGGAGCTAGCCTTCGTGCACGCGGTCGGTTCGCCGGCGCTGACGAGATCGCACTTCGACGCTCAGGACAACATGGAGGCAGGCGCCATCAGCGGCACCGTCCGGGACGGCTGGCTCAGTCGCGTCATGCGCTCGCAAGGTCTCAAGGCGAACGAATTCGGTGCTGTCGCGTTGGGCGGAGCAGCGCCGTTGTCGTTTAGCGGCAGTCCCGATGTGTTGGCGACGCGGGCGCTGAGTGATTTCAGGTTGCTCGGGGCAGAGCGCCAGCAGCAGCGATTGCATCGGGGTTTTAGCGCGATGTACGCCGGCGGTTCCGATCCGGTGCGTCGCGCTGGGCGGCGAGCGCTCCAGGCCTCTCAGCGCGTGCGCGAGTTGGCGTTCGACCGTTACCGCCCTGCCAACGGAGCGACTTACCCACGCGGGCCGGCGGGTATCCGTTTGGCAGAATCGGCGGCCTTGATCAAAGCCGGACTGGGTACGCGGGTCGTGCACGTGGACCTGGGCGGTTGGGACACTCATCGAAACCAGCCGAACCGACTCAAGCGAGAGTTCGCGAACCTCGGCAAAGCGATCGCTGCATTCCGCACCGACCTCGGCAAGCAGATGGAGCGCGTGACGCTGATGACGGTCAGCGAGTTTGGCCGAACGGTGCGCCAGAACGGTACCGGCGGCACCGACCACGGGCACGCGACAGCGATGATGGTGATGGGCGCGGGCGTACGGGGTGGTCAGGTGCACGGGAAGTGGCCCGGGCTAGCGAGCGATCAGCTACACCAGGGACGGGACCTGGCGGTGACGACCGACTTCCGCACGCTGTTCGGCGAGGTCGCCAGCAAGACGTTCTTCCCCGGGTTCGACGGTCCGAAGGCGCTCGGCGTGATGGCCTAGCGCCCCGCTCAGGTGTGCGGGTTCCAGCACGCCACCCGGTGATGGCTGCCGGGCGTGAGCTCTTTGAGCGGAGGCGTCTCAACATCGCACTGGCCGGGTTGAGATCGCGGACACCTGGGATGAAACGCGCAGCCGCTGGGCGGGTCGAGTGGGCTGGGCACGTCGCCCTCGAGCAAGATGCGAAGCCTGCGTCTCTCCGGGTCCGGAATTGGAATCGCGCTCATTAGGGCGCGCGTGTAGGGATGGTGCCTCTGCTCATACAGTGCGTCGGCCGGAGCGACTTCGACGATCTTGCCCAGGTACATGACCGCGACGCGATGGCTGACGTACTCGACGACCTTGAGGTCGTGCGAGATGAACAGATAGCTCAGGTTCAGCTCTTCTTGCAGGTCGAGCAACAAGTTGACGATCTGTGCCTGAATGGAGACGTCAAGAGCGCTGATCGGTTCATCGCAGACGATGAACTTGGGTTCGACCGCAAGTGCCCGGGCTATGCCGATGCGCTGTCGTTGGCCGCCGCTGAATTCGTGCGGATAGCGCGCCATGCTTTCAGGGCGCAGCCCGACCTTGACGAGCAGCTGTTCGACGCGCGCCTCTTCTTCTGATTTGGAGGTGACCAGGCGATGGATGTGTAGCGCTTCGCCGACGATCTGGCGGACGGTCATGCGCGGGTTGAGGGACGAGTAGGGATCTTGAAAGACGATCTGCATCTTGCGTCGGAGCGGCCGCAGCTGGCGTTCCGAGTAGTGCGTCAGGTCCTTGCCTTCGAACACGATACGCCCATAGGTCGGCTCCGAAAGCCGGAGCGTCGTGCGACCCAGAGTGCTCTTGCCGCAGCCGCTCTCGCCGACCAGCCCCAGGGTCTCGCCGTGGCGCACGTAGTACGAAACGTTATCGACGGCGCGCACGAACGCGGTTCGGCCAAACAGACCGCGCCGAACCGGAAAGTACTTTGCGAGCCGTTCGACCTGAAGCAGCGGTCGTCGCTTGTCTTCGGGCTTGGGCGACCCATCGGTTTCGATGGCGTCGCTGGGTCGCTCGGGTGGTTCCCAGTAGTGGTGACTGGTCACGAGGTCGGAGTGCGGCTGCTCGGACTGTGGCGTGTCATCCGCGTCGTCCCGCGACTCGTCATCGGTCACGGCCGGTCTCCGGGATAATAGCAGCGGACCATGCCGCGCCCATGACTCACGAGGTCGGGCGCCTGCTCTCGACATCGTTCATGTCCTTTTGGCTGAGTCTTCAGCAAGCCGCAGCGGTCAGCGAAGCGACAGCCGCTACCGATCCCGACCAAGTCCGGCACGACGCCCTCGATGGTCGGCAGACGTCGCGGCGCCGCCGGGCCGACGTCGACGGGCGGCATGCTGCCCAGCAGACCCCGCGTATACGGATGCAGCGGCGTCCGGAAGAGGTCTTTTACTGTCGCTTGCTCAACGACCTGTCCGGCGTACATCACCAGCACGTGCTCGGCGAACTCCGCGACCACCGACAGGTCGTGGGTGATGAATACGATGCTCATGCCGAGGTCCTGCTGCAGACGAGTTAGCAGGTCGAGGATTTGGGCTTGAATGGTTACGTCGAGCGCGGTCGTGGGTTCATCCGCGAGCAGGAGCTGCGGCTGGCATGACAGCGCCATCGCGATCATAACCCGTTGGCGCATCCCGCCGCTGAGCTCGTGCGGGTAGGCGTCGACTCGGGATTCCGGGGAC
>JAUIKB010000613.1 GCA_030430975.1 Polyangia bacterium | reverse complement strand
CCACCGCTGCCTCTCGTTCGCCCACCGCGGCGGCGGTGCGCACGCTCCGGAAAACACACTACTCGCATTTGAAATCGCGCTTCGACTCGGCTGCGATGTCATCGAGACGGACGCACACATGACCGCCGATGGCCACGTTGTCCTGAGTCACGATGCATCTATCGACCGGACCACGGACGGTTCGGGGGCGATCCGGTCGTTTCGACTAGCCGAGCTACAACGTTTCGACGCGGGATATCGATATAGCCCCGACGGCTGGAATCATCCGCACCGCGGGCGGGGCCTACAAATTGAAACGCTCGACCACGTTGCCGCAGCGTTGCCGAGCGCCTACTTCAACATCGAAATCAAGCAGCAGCACCCCGACATGCTCCAGTCGCTGATCGAGATCATCGATCGGCGCGATCTGGCCGAACGGATCGTCATCGCTGCGGCAAACGACACGATCATGCGCGAGTTTCGCGTGCAGGCGCCTCACATCGCTACTTCGGCTTCAGCGCGTGAGGTGCTGAAGCTGCTGGCTGCGCGGCGAGCGACGAGCGGTTTGCCTGGGCCGCTGCAGGCACGCGCTATGCAGCGTCTTCTCAAGCCTGCCTACCAAGCGCTTCAAGTCCCCCGCGCCGCATACGGTGTGAGCGTCGTCACGCCGGATGTGCTGGCGATCGCTCGACGCCTCGATCTAGACGTCCATGTGTGGACGATCAACTCCGCAGATGAAGCTCAAGAATTGGCTGACATGGGGGTGGATGGCGTGATGGGTGATTACCCCGACCAACTGATTTCCACTCTGGGAACTCGCCCTATGGCGCCGACATGAAAATCACGACCACCGCAACCAGGCCAATTGTGACGATCAGGATCAGCACGAGCGTCGCGATGATCTGGATGAGAAAGGCGCGTGCCAGGTTCCCCAGTGCCGCCATCATCAGCGTGACGTCGCGCCCCTGAGTCGTAACGACGGCCGTCAGCGAATTCCCTACCCGCGTGAAGATCACCCCTAGGATGATGTTGAAGACGCCGCCGGGGAACATGAAAACCGCCTCGTTGCCGTGCAGCACGCCGACCACGCTGAGCAACGCAATCACCAACTGCAAGCCACCGGTCACGCCGCACAGAATCCCAAAGATTCGCGAGCGATTAGCACACGATCCAATCGTCACGTTTTCAGTCTCGGAAAACTCGTATTCCGCCGCCTGGCTCGAAGCGGGTAACTCAGTGGCTTGCGCTGAATCCATGGGTCATCGTCGTTCAACTCGTGCGTATGTCAACAGCGAGGTGTCGCGTTGCCAGGGCTGGTAGGCTGAGTCGCTCATGTCTCGTCCGATTCGGAAACTGTTGATCGCCAACCGCGGCGAGATCGCTGTGCGCATCGCCGCCACGGCGCACAGCATGGGCATTGAAACGGTCGCAGTGTTCTCGGACGCCGACGCCAACGCGCTGCACGTCAGGGGCGCCGACGAGGCTGTCCACATCGGACCTGCGCCCAGCCGAGAGTCGTACCTGTCGATCCCCGCGTACCTGCGCGCGGCGGAACTCACGGGCGCCGACGCGGTTCACCCGGGCTACGGCTTCCTGGCCGAAAACGCTGAGTTCTGCCGCGCGATGACGGAGGCTGGGCTGACGTTTGTCGGTCCCACCGCCGACGTGATCGAGCGACTCGGCTCCAAAAAGGAAGCGAAGGCGATCGCCGCCGAAGCCGGTGTGCCCACGGTTCCCGGCTACGATGGTGCTGACCAAAGCGACGAGGCGTTCGCGGCTGCGGCCGAGACTGTCGGGTTTCCGTTGCTGATCAAAGCCAGCGCTGGAGGCGGCGGAAAAGGCATGCACGTCGTCCGCGCAGCAGCGGACCTCGCCGCGGACCTCGCCCGGGCGAGGCGAGAAGCCCGCGGCGCGTTCGGCGACGCCACCCTTCTGCTCGAGCGTTACGTCGAGGGTGCTCGCCACATCGAAGTGCAAGTGTTAGCAGACGACGCCGGCAACGTTGCGCACCTCTTCGAGCGCGAGTGCTCGATCCAGCGTCGGCACCAAAAGATCATCGAAGAGGCACCCGCCGTCATCGATCCCTCCCTGCGTGCTCGACTCTGCGACGCTGGTTGTGCGATCGCTCGCGCGGTCGGTTACCGAAACGCTGGCACCGTCGAGTTCATCGTGAAGGGCGCCGACTTCTACTTCCTAGAGGTCAACACTCGCCTTCAGGTCGAGCACCGAGTCACCGAAGCCATCACGGGGATCGACCTGGTGCAGCAGCAGCTGCGGATCGCTCAGGGTGAGCCGCTGGCTTGGCAGCAATCCGACCTGAGCATCGACGGCGCTGCGATCGAGTGCCGTCTCTACGCAGAAGACCCAGCCGCCGGCTACCTGCCAAGCACGGGCCGCATCCAGCTCTACACGCCTCCGGATCAAGCCGGACTTCTGATCGACTCCGGAGTCGAAGCCGGCAGCGACGTGACGGTGCACTACGACCCTATGCTGCTGAAGCTGGTCGCTCATGGCGACGATCGCCGCATCGCGATAGCGCGCCTGCGACGCGCGGTCGCCCACCTGGGGCTACTCGGCGTGACGACCAATCGCGCTCTGATCCGCCGCGTCCTCGGGCATCCGACCTTCGCGACCGGCGGTGCAGACACAGCGTTCTTACCTGCGTGTCACGCCGAGCTGACGCCTGCGCCCTCCCACGAGGAGCTGGACTGCGCGGCGCTCGCGGCGGCGCTGTGGCTGGCCCGGAAACGCACTCAGATGAACGGCGAGTCGAGCGCGCCGTCACCGCGGCGCGAGTTCCTACTGCTCGAATACGGGGCCGAACTCATCCGCGTCGAGTTCGACATCGCGCTTGGCCAGCCGACGCCTTGTGCCGTGGGTCGCGGGATGCCCGACATCCGGAAGACGCCTGCGCCGCCGGTGGCGATTCGCCATGAATCGACCGGCCCAGACACACTGCGGCTCCGCACGCCGGACGGGCGCACCGTGTCCTACCGCGTGACGGCGACGGCCGATCGCGTCCACGTCGGCACACTCGACGCCGACTTTACGTTCAAACTGGCACCGCGGTTCGACTTCGCACAGGCCCGCGACGTCGACGGTAACGCGGTCGCGCCGATGCCCGGCGCGGTGATACGCGTATGTGTCGAGGTGGGCGAACGCGTCAGCGAGGGCGCGCCGCTGGTGGTGCTCGAAGCCATGAAAATGGAACACACGGTGACCGCACCCGCCACCGGAACGGTCACCGCCGTGACGGTGGCGGTCGGGGATCAAGCCGCGCTGGGACAGACTCTCGTCGAACTCGACCTAAGCGCGAGCCCCGACGACTGACCGGCTACTTGCAGGCGTTCTTGCAGCGTGTTCGCGCCGACTCGATGTTCTTCTTGCACGGCTCCTTGAGCGGCCCGACGCAACCCGGCAGGGCACCGTTGGCGACGGCGTCGCAGCATGCCTGACAGGCAGCCACCTCTTTCGCTTTGTCGTCAACCGGCGGCTTATCGTCCGGCGGCTTAGAGCTATCTGCGGGCTTGGACGTGTCGACCGGCTTGGAACTATCCGCCGGTTTCGACGTATCGGCGGGCTTCGTCGTGTCAGCGGGCTTCGTCGTTGTGGACTTGGGAGTTGCGGTAGTCGTCGGGGTGGTCGTCGTGCTGGTGGTCGTCGGGGCTGCGGCATCCGCGTTCGCCGGCGGGTCCGTCGCTGCGACCTCGCTCGTCACCGACGTAGCCGGCGCTCCAGCCTCGGCGAGGGGCGTCGGTTCCTCGTCGTCTGAGCCGCCGCGAAGCTTCTTGCAGGCGAGGAGGGGGATGATGCACAGGACCGCCAGGGCGGTAAGAGACCGTGTTTGCATCGCGGCACATTAGCAGTCGGGAGCAACCCCGACCATGCCGCAAGCGCTGTCGTCTGCACACGACGGTGCGGCATGGTACCGACACCTAAACGCGAAAATATCGCTGCTTTTGGACCTGGCTGGTCGGCACACTGCTTGCAGCTAGCGGGCTGATGGCCGAACAGCGCCCAGACTCCTGCGGACCGCTTTGGGTTTGCGACCCTGCCACCGGCGAGTGGCATCGAGTCGAAGAGGTTCTGCTCGTCGGCCCGACGACCGAGTGCCGGATCGTCTTGCCGCCGCACTCGCCGCACCTGGTGTTCTTCGAATCAGCCACCGGTCCCGCTGTCGAAGCGGCAACCGCGGGCGTCGACATCGACGGTTACCAGCTGAAACCGTTTGATGCGATGCCGCTGCTCGGCGCCGAACGGATCCTGGTCGCGGATACGCGGCTGATGATCGCTCGCGGGACGCGCCCGTACATGGGCCGCGTCAGCACTGGAAAGCGACACGCTGCGCGCACCCTCGAAGAACTCCCCGCGTCCAAACGCGCCGTGCCGCAGCCGCCCGAGTCCGACTAGTCGTCCGAAGCCACCGGCAGATGCAGCCCGCACTCGCGTTTGGTGGCGTCCTCCCACCACCAACGCGCCGCGCGCTCGTGCTCACCGGGCCGCAGCGCCCGC
>JAUIKB010000612.1 GCA_030430975.1 Polyangia bacterium | reverse complement strand
CGCGCGGAGCGCTCGCTCGAGGTCCTCTCGATCGCCGCGCCGGAGAGCCGCTTCATCCCCGACGCGAAGCTGCTGCGCGGAAACCTGCTCCTGCGCAACGGCCGCTTCGCCGCCCCGTTTGTGGGCGCTACGGTTGGGTACTGGCTCCTCAACGCCGCCGGCTCATGGTGGCTGATGCGGTCGTGCGGATTCTCCGAGGCGACCTTCGCGCAGGCATGCGTTGTGATGGGCGTGCTGGCGCTGGGCGTCCTCGTGCCGAACGCACCGGGGTTCTTCGGCGCGTTCCAATTCGCGGTGTACGCCGGACTCGCGATGTTTTTCCCTCCAGGCGCGGTGATGGATATCGGCGCGGCCTTTGTATTCGTCCTGTACTGCGCCCAGATCGGGGTAACGCTTGCCGGTGCGGGCCTAGGCGCTCTGTTGCCGAATCCGTCGGGGAGCTAGTCGGAATCCGCCACCCCGAAAAGTTGGCCCACTCACGCGGGCCAGCCCAGCCTGCAACGGATGTCCAAGGTTCGATACGTCTGTGCATTGCTGTCGCTAGCCGCGTTTGGCACGGTCACTACCGATTCCAGGCCAGCGCAAGCCCGAACCAAGACCGTGTCTGGCTACAGTAAGGCCGTCACCTACAACGGCGCGTTGCGCTACTTGCGGGTTGACCTGGGCTACAAGATCACTGAGCGCGATCCGGACGCCGCCTACCTATTGTTCAGCTACAAGCCCAGCGGCGAGAAGCGTCATCTGAACGGTTCGATCGAAATCGTCGAGGCGAAGGGCAAAGTCCGGCTCTACGTGCAGATTCCGCAGATGCCGAAATATCACGAAAAAGTCCTCAGCGATGGGCTGAAGAAGAAACTGTACGACGAGTACGGCGAGCCACACAAACCCAAGAAAAATCGCGACTCTGAAGACAAATCGGACTCCAAGGACGACGACAAGTCGAAGAACTCGAAGAACTCGAAGCGCGGCGAGAAGGACGACGACAAGTCGTCCGACGACTAGTCCGGCGAAGCGATCTGCTACCCTGCCGCGCGATGAGCGACGGCCAGGTACCCGAGGACATTGGGCGCTATCGTATCGTGCGGTTGCTCGGCCAGGGCGCGATGGGCCGCGTGCTGTTGGCCCACGACCCCGTGCTGGACCGTGACGTTGCCCTAAAACTTCTGCGCAGCGATCTTGGGCTACCTCCGGAGCAGGTTGAAGCCTTGGTCGATCGCATGCGTCAGGAGGCCCGCGCCTCTGCGCGCGTGAGCCATCCCAACATCGTTGCGCTCCACGACATGGGTGACCATCCCGAACACGGACTGTACCTGGTGTTCGAATACGTGGGCGGCCCGACGCTAAAAGAACGCTTGGAAAAAAAGACGTTTGGACCAGAAGCAGCGGCGGAACTGGCGGAGCAGCTGGGCTCCGCCCTCACGACTGCACATAAGTCCGGAGTGCTACACCGCGATGTGAAACCCGACAACGTCATCCTCAGCGAGACGGGGGCCAAAATCGCCGACTTCGGCATTGCGCGTGTTCCTGACTCGACGCTGACTCGCGACGGCGGCTTGCTGGGCACACCCGCTTACGCCGCGCCGGAAGCGATCGCCTCCGGCAAGTTCTCCGCACTCAGCGACCAGTTCTCGATGGCTGCGACGATGTACGAAGCGCTTAGTGGCCGCCGGGCATTTCCCGGTGACGATGCGCTGACCGTGGCGACCCATATCGCGAACGATGAGCCCCCACGGATCGCCGATGTGTGTGGCCTCAACTCTCACGTCGACACGGTGCTTGCGCGCGCCTTGGCCAAGAACCCACGCGCGCGGTTTTCGAGCTGCGAGGAGTTCGGCAAGGCTCTGGCCGAAGCGCTGGGAGTCCTGCCACGTTCAGTTCTTCCGACGCTTCCCGATGATGCGCACGCTCCAAAAGAGCGCTCCACTACGCCTGCGCTGCTGGCCGGAGCTGGTGTCGGCGCCGTGATCGCCATTGCTAGCATGGCGCTTTGGACGAGGCGGGCGCCAACGGAAGCGCCGCCACGAATTGCTCAGAGCGCGGTCGTAGCGACGGTTGCAAGCGCTACCGCAGACGACGAGCAACCCGTGGCGTGGCTTCATGAGAAGCCGCGGAAGTCCCGGAAGCGCCGCTCCTTCAAAGGAAAACGCGACGCCGGCAAAGCGCCGGACGGCCCCAGCCCCACCGCCTCGGCCGCGCCACCGTCGAACTCATCAACTCCGCAACCTTGACACTCCGCTCATTTGAGCGATCCTCCAATTCGTATCCTCATCGGAATCTGAAGCATGGCCATATCGATTCAGCCCCTACCGCGATCTGTTGGCGCCCTCCTGCTCGGCGCGCTCCTTGCGATGAGCTGCGCGCAAAGCACCGACGGCGATATTCAGGGTGGCGGCCAGTGCTCAACAGGTGACTGCAAGGGCTGCGGCACGTGTTTCGAGACGTGCTTTTGCGAACAGGGCGACGCGGATAAATGCCTTCAGGGTTGCATCGACGGCACCTACACCACCGGCTGCAAAGCGCCCAGCTGCGGCGGTTGCGAGGCGTGCTTCGATGAGTGCTTCTGTAAGCAGAACGACGCCGCGGCTTGCCTGCAGAGCTGCAACGGCGTGGGCGCTGGCGGTTCAGCTGGCACCGCTGGAACCGGCGGAACGGCGGGAACGGCTGCAGGTGGCACGTCGTCGACGGGCGGGTCCGCCGGGACGACGTCCGCGGGCGGGACGTCGTCCGCGGGCGGGACGTCGTCCGTGGGCGGGACGTCCTCCGTGGGCGGGACCTCGTCGACGGGCGGGACGTCGTCCGTGGGCGGCACGTCGTCGACAGGAGGAACCTCGTCGATGGGCGGCTCGAGCGGCTCATCCGGAGCCGGCGGCACCAATGGTGGCATGTGCCCGGTCAGCCTCGGCGGTGACCCAATGTGCAACCCGTGTGCCCAGGCTGAGTGCTGTGCCGAGCTCACGGCCTGCGCCCAAGGCGCGTGCAGCGCGCTGGTCCCGTGCCTGTGCTCGAAGTGCGCTTCCGATTGCTCGCTGTGCAATTAGCCTGCGTAATGCAATTTTCGACTGTTGCCGTCACCGTCCGCCCGGCAGCGCGGTAGATCGTGCGGCTGCGCCTACACTTCGCTACATTTGACACGATGAAGTCCCTGCTCGGAATCGCGTCGATGGCCCTCGGTCTCGTTGCGGCCGTCCCAGGGTGTGCAACATCCAGCGACGCGGGCCCAGGTGGCAACAACGGTCGACCCGGCTGCTCGCGAGCACCAGACTGTTCGGCCTGCGCCAACTGTTTCGAGAACTGCCGTTGCGCCGGCCGATCCGACGCTGCTTGCAACGCTGAATGCGTGGGCGGTAACGCGTGCACGGAAGCTCCAAACTGCGGGGGCTGCGGGACTTGTTTCGAGAAGTGTCTTTGTGATGGCGCCGGCGTGCCGAACATCGCGACCATCTGCTCCACCCAGTGCTCGAACATGGCCGGTGCAGGCGGAGGAGCCGGCACCGGGGGCGGAGCGGCCGGCGCAGGCGGTACGGGCGGCAGCTCAGGCTCGGCCGGCACCGGTGGGACGGCGAGCACGGGTGGAACCGCCGGCTCGGCGGGCACCGGTGGCACCGCGGGCACGAGCGGAACTGCCGGCACAGGGGGCTCGGCCGGCACAGGCGGGACGTCGGGCTCGGCGGGAGCGGGCGGAACCGCAGGCTCGGCCGGCACAGGCGGAACGTCGGGCTCGGCGGGAACGGGCGGAACCGCGGGTTCGGCAGGCACCGGTGGAACGGCAGGCACCGGTGGAACGGCAGGCACGGGCGGCGGCGGCAACTGCACGGCCGGCGTAATGGACCCCACGTGCAACCCGTGCGCACAGCAAAACTGCTGCAACGAGATGGAGGCGTGCGTCGAGCCCTCCCCGTGCGCGGATCTCGCGACCTGCATCGGCAACCAGTGCAGCACGCAGACCGGGCAGGCGTTCCAGGACTGCGTCAACAACAACTGTGCGACTGAGCTGGCGGTTTCTGGCGCCCTCGATGCATACAATGCCTTCGGCGGCTGCCTCTGCGAAACGCAGTGCGCTACCGAGTGCGCCGGGTCGTGCGGATAGGTGTTCGCGGGTCACTTCCTAGCGACTTCGATGACGACCGTCGCCGCCGCGCTCTGGCTTCTGGCACCGACGGCCGTCCCCGCAAAGCACCGCCACCAATCCGGATCTACTTCAGCGAACCCAGCTGAATTGGCCGTCACTGGGGGGGCGGTGACGCTGCGCGCTCCCGGCTCTCGGATGCTCAGAGTCCCGGCAGGCAAGTTCAGCATGGGGAGTTCTCAGCAGGCCGTGATTAGGGCCGTCGTTCAGTGCCAGCGGCACCCATACTGCCGCCTCTGTGAGCCGGCACTATTCGCTCATGAGTTGCCGGCTCACCAGGTCAAGCTCAGCAGCTTCTGGCTCGATCGCAACGAGGTCAGCGTGCGGGACTACCGGCGCTGCGTGGCGGCACGACGCTGTCGGGCAGCTCCA